>JBAYMZ010000163.1:0-4183 GCA_041663385.1 Candidatus Omnitrophota bacterium | reverse complement strand
TCTTTTTCTTCGGATAACAAAACCACTTTCGAATTAAGGCTTTCTTTTTCTCTTACTAATGATTGATTGTGAGTTTCGTTTTTAGCCACCTCAACATCCATCTCGTTTGTCCGGCTGATGTTAGCGGAAACTTTATCCTGCAAAGCCGTCATGTTGCTTTTTGAAGTATTCAAGCCTTCATCGCAGGCGGCAACATCGCTCTCTATTATTTTTTGTTTTGCCTCAAAGCCCTCTAACTCCTGTATGTTCGCGCTCAATTCTTTATCAACAAGCTCAAACTCTTCATTAAACCTTAAAAGTTCACGGTCTAAATTATCTTTTTCCTGCAAATACTTCTGATATTTTTTCTCTTCTTCTTCTACCTGAAGATTCTGGCTTTGTGATTCTTCGCTGGCTATTTTTTTCTGGGTTTCGATATCCTCAATATTCTTTTTGATAACTTCTATCTCTACTTTTACCGCTTCTATCTTTGCCTGCAAATCTTCTTCTTCCAATGAAATAACTTTTGCCTCGATGTCCGCCTTGTAAGCATTGCCTTCTTTGGCAAAAGCAACCCCCTTTAATGAGATAATCATCTTATTTATATTTTTCGGTTCTTCTTCAAAAAGAATGGTAATTTTCTTCTTAGCGGAAAAAGTATCATATTTTGTGCGCAGATCCCTTAAAAATTCGTAATACGAATTAAACTCAACCTGCTGTTTTTCTTTTTCAATCAATTTATTCTGTAAATTTTCTTTTATTGAAGCAAGCTCCTGCTCTCTTGTCACCAGGCTCGACTTCTTATCTTTAAGCACGCCTAAGGCCAGCTCTAATTCCTGAATTGTCTTCGCTAAATTACCGGATATCTCATTTTTCTCCGTAATCAGATTTTCAATCCTTGCTTTATCTAAAAGCAACCTCTTCTTTCTGTTGATAAGCGACGCGCTTTGGGTTTGAATCTCAACCAGCGCATTACGCAAATTAACGCCGTTACTTTCAAAATCAAATATTTTTAATTTTTCGCTTTCGATTTCTTTTTCAGAAACAACCCTTTCTTTGCCAAGGGCATCTTTCTCCTGCTGTAACTGGCTTATTTGCGTAACTGCCACAATAACTTCTCTTTCTATGGAGGAAAGCTTATTTTTTTCTTCGGCTAATCTTGCCTCCTGCAAAGTAATTCTTTCCCCGAAAGTCTTTTTCGAAGAATCTATTGTTTCGTTACGCTCATCGATTTCTTTTATGCGCTGATAATTTATATCGATGTAGCTTAATGAGGTTTCTATCTGGGCGTTAATGGAAAATACCTTGGAACTTGCTTCCTGCAACTCCTGGCGCATATCTTTTAAGCGTAAATTTAACTCTTCCCATTTATTTTTATTTTCTTTTAGCTCGGTGTCTTTGACGGTTTCTTTTTCCTTTAAACTGTTTAGTTCTTCCAGGATGGCATTTACTTTTAGATCAAGTTCTTTAAATTTTAAAACAGATATTTTCTTCTCAACTTCTACTAACCTCTCCTGGCATTCTTTAAACTTGCGGGTTTTCTCTACCTGCCTTTCAAGATATCGTATTTGCCTTTTTACCTCGGAAATTATATCTTCAAGCCTTAAAAGGTTTTCGTCAGTTTCTTCGAGCTTGCGGAGAGTTTCCCGGCGAGCCTCTTTATATTTAACAATTCCACTTGCTTCATCAAAAATCAGCCTTTTATCTTCCGGCTTATAACTTAAGAATACTTCGATTTTTCCCTGTTCAATAAAGGAATAAGTTGATTCACCAATGCCGGTTCCCATGAGAAGAGTTGAAATATCTTTTAAGCGGACGGGATTTTTGTTAATAAGGTATTCGCTTTCTCCGGAACGGTAAAGCCTGCGGCAAATTGCCACTTCTTTGTATTCTATCGGCAGGTATCCATCTTCATTGCAAAAAGTAATGGTTACTTCGGCATAGCTCAGCGGCGGATGATTTTCTGTGCCGTTAAAAATGATATCCTCCATTTTCGAACCACGTAAAGATTTTATGCTCTGCTCGCCCAACGACCATTTAAGGGCATCTAGTAAATTTGATTTACCACAGCCATTTGGGCCAACGATTACAGTTATGCCTGGTTCAAATTTTAGGGATACTTTTTCCGGGAAGGATTTAAAACCGAAGATTTCTAGTTCTTTTAGGAACATAATTTAAAATGTAAATCTACGAGTGGTGCACCAGTGCACAAGTCACCAGTGCACCAGTTTAAATTTTCACTGGTGCTCTGGTGTTCTAGTGGCTGGTGCTCTCTTCTATTTCAATACTAAATTTTTCTAACTTCTTTAAACTGTTTTATTAAGAGCGGGATTATCGTGAACAAATCACCGACTAATCCGTAGTTTGCGACTTTAAAAATCGGCGCGTCAGGATCTTTATTGATTGCGACAATTATCTTTGACGACTGCATCCCCACAAGATGCTGAATTTGCCCTGAAATACCGCAGGCAACATACATTTTCGGCGCGACTGTCCTTCCGGTTTGGCCAACCTGATGCGAATAAGGAATCCAGCCGGCATCAACTGCCGCGTGGGATGCGCCAACTGCGCCACCTAAAGCATCCGCCAATTCTCCAATGAGCTTAAAATTCTTAGGATCGGCAATTCCTCTGCCGCCGGAAACTATTATATCAGCATCTGAAAGATTTACTTTACTTATTTCTTCTTGAATAAATTTGACGAATTTGACGCGATTATCAATAAAACTTCCGTCCAATACTTCCTTAATCACCTCGCCTTTTCGCTTTAAATCTTCCGGCGATTCCTGCATAACCTTGTGCCGGACAGTTGACATTTGCGGGCGATGATTCGGGCTGACAATCTGCGCCATAATGTTTCCGCCGAAAGCCGGGCGTGTCTGAACCAGCAGCCTTTTTTCTTTATCAATATGCAAACCGGTGCAATCCGCGGTTAAGCCGGTATAAATAGTTACGGCGATACGCGAAACTAATGAACGGCCGGTAGTGGTTGCTCCGGCAAGAAAAACTTCCGGTTTATATTTTTTAATCAAATGAGAAATTGTGTTGGCGTAATTTTCGGAGATAAAATTTTCCAGCTCTGGTTTGTCTACGGCAATAACCCTGTCTGCTCCGCGATGGAAAAGCGTTTGGGTCTTTTCATCAAGATTAGACCCGAGCAAAACCGCAACTACTTTTGAATGCAAGTCAGTAGCAAGTTCACGGGCTTTGCCTAAAAGCTCATAAGAAACCGTGTTGATTTTTCCTCTTTCAACTTCCACAAAGACCCAAACGTCTTTATAGCCGGAAAGATCAACTTTGGCGATTTGCGGTTTCACGATAATGATCGCGCTAAATTTACAGGCGTCTTTGCAGGCGCCGCATAAATTGCATTTGGCTAAATCAATTACTGCCTTTTTATCGACAATAGCGATTGCGCCAAAAGGGCATACTTTTACGCAAAGCGTGCATCCGACACATTTTTCGTTAATTACCTTAATTGAATCGCTCATTTTAGGTACAGGTTTAGGTTTAGGCTAAGGTTTAGGCTAAATTCACTTAACCTTAACCTCAACCTTAGCCTTCTTTATATTAAATGCTTCTTAATTTCTCCGGCCAACTTCTCAACCATCGCTTCCGGATCGCCATCAAGGATCATTCCTTTTTCGCGCGGAGGCGGAGTAAAAATCTTCACGACTTGCGTAGGCGAACCTTTTAATCCTAAACTTTCTTCTTTTAAACCAAGATCTTTATGGCCCCAGGTAGTTATTGCCTGGGATTTTGCGCGCATCTTTCCGCGTAATGATGACAGGCGCGGGTTATTTATTTCTTTTACAACAGTTATTAAAAGCGGCATGGAAACTTCAAGCACTTCATAGCCGTCTTCAAGCAATCTTTCCAGACAGATAATTTTTTTCTCTAAATCCACATTGTCTACTTTTCTAACGTAGGTAGCTTGAGGAAGATTTGTATGCGTAGCGATACCGGGGCCGACTTGAGCAGTATCCCCGTCTGAAGCCTGTTTTCCGCAGATAACCAGATCGTAGGCGCCGATTTTCTCAATGGCTTTAGCAAG
This sequence comes from Candidatus Omnitrophota bacterium, assembly GCA_041663385.1. Lineage (GTDB taxonomy): Bacteria > Omnitrophota > Gorgyraeia > Duberdicusellales > 4484-171 > JAJYOP01. Next base: position 151 of record JBAYMZ010000163.1, on the reverse strand, counting down.
CACGTAGCTGGTTGCCCAGGTGTCTGAGCCGGCAAAAGCGCGGTCAGAAAGCAAAATTGCCTGATCAATACCCATGGAAAGCGCTTCTCTTAAAGCTTGGTCTGCCTGCGGCGGCCCCATGGTAATAACAATAGTTTCCCCGCCGAATTTC
>JBAYMZ010000162.1:0-4213 GCA_041663385.1 Candidatus Omnitrophota bacterium | reverse complement strand
TAATTGAGGTTATAACTAAATTACTTGTAGCTGGACCTGTAACAGATGGTAAAGTTGATTCCTGACCAGATGGGAAACTAGATGATGTCCAAAAATTCAAATAAGTTCCTGTCCCAGCACCAGCCCCAGTATTAGTATCACCTGTAAGTTGGCAAGAAACATTTGTAAAATCGCACTCTAGTATTCCTGATTCTCTAACCCAACTATGACCAGATTCTGAACCATATCCAACTACAATTGCATAATTAAACTTTACTCTTTTAGTATTAGCACTTCCTACCGCAAAATCTATATTAAAAGTTCCAGTTTCCCCCCCTGTGCCTTTATTAACTTCTCGATTAGCAAGGTTAACCACGCCAACTCCATGTGTATGAAAAGCATCAGCATTGCTAGCAACACCACCAGTTACAATATTTAAATTAGTTGCTGTTACATTCGCACTGATACCATCTAGGGCTTGGTCTATCTCCTCTACGGATGTACCAGAGTCCATCAGATTTTCAAGGTAGGCTGGCATGAATGTTTTACTGAGTTTACCATCGGCGATTGCTGTCAATGGCACACGTATTTCATTCCCAGTCCGTGCATTCTTAAAGATAGTAGAATCTGCAAGGTCAATATCAATGTCGCCTAAAGTCACCGTAATACCATCTCCACCGGTTACACCAGCACCAGTCCCAAAAGGTGTAGAATCTACTCCGTTGTTAGAAAAGTACCAACCATCACTTGCCGCAATATATCCCCACCATGGCATATTTACATCACCATTAGCAGCGTAAGTTATAATATTCTCATCAACATCTCTACCGATTTGCCAAAATTGTGAACCTGAAGCAATTTCGCCACGCAATGCTTTTGCCATAGAAGCAAAATCTAATGGGTGGATTGAAATTCTAACCTCTGAACGTTGTGGATGCTCGGAACGTCGTGTTATATCTCCGCTAAGGTAATCAACATCTCCAGTACTTGTCACTGAAGTATTAATGCCTCTTTGATTTAGATTCGTTAAAGTAATTTTTGTGCCAGTAACATCTAATTGATTCGCTAATACGTGAATAGTCTCTGGGAAATTTGTCGTTGCATTTCTAATCACAATAGTAAACGGCAGCAAGACAACAGTTGTAGTCCCGGGGTAATATATTGGTGTATTAAGATTTATCTCTAAATCATCAATATCAATTCCAACAGATAACTGTGGATTTGGTATACCGAGAGTTTCCATCTGGCCAAAGAAATGATTCGGGAAAGAAGTTATTGCTGTCATTATTCTATATTATTTAAATTGATTGGATTACCGGTTTCTATTTTCGCTGATATTATATTTATGACTGAAGGTGTTTTTAATGCACTTGTTAATCTTATTTTTGCTGATATAAATTCTATATTCACATCGTCCGTGTGATATTTCCTCGATAGTTGTTTACTGCCGCCTGAACCACTACCCCAACCAGCCGAACCGTATCCGGCTGAGCCCCAGGATTGTAATTGGCTTGTAGGAGCTTGCCCAACTATCTTGTATACGAACGCATCGGTTACGAACCCACCCCCAATCTCCTCAATATCAATGTGAACAAAAAGTTCTTCACCTTCAAACAAAATTGCTTGAACCTCTAGCTCTCGCAAAACACTCGTATGTGCGATTGTTGTCCCCGTTAGGTTCTGCGTTAATTCCGTATATATTGCACGAGAATCGTCCGTGAACCCATCAAGCAATCTGAATAGTTTACCGGAGATAGACGATATGCCATAAACATTATCATCATCTTTAATAAATCCATTTAAATTCCAACCCTCAATTATCGTAATTGCACCAGTGTTTATATTATACGCTAGCGTTTCATTATTGGTTGTAGAATTTTTTGCATAAGTTGCAAAAATGATATTGTGTTTTGTGTCGTGTATCAACTTTGCTTTATCAAGCGTAACATCATCAAAGTAATTATTGCCAAGGCCACCAGACAAGAGATTGTCTTTTGTAGTTGATAATAATACTCTAAGCCCACCCTTCTCTAAATAATATGTACCAGACGATGTGTCCAAACCAGCGACTAAACCATGGTCTTTATACTCCCAGCCGATTTTAATATCGATAACCTGTTCTGTGCCAAGGGCCACTGACGTTATATCAAATGGCGTTCTACTGGACTTTGAACCGATAACAAAATAATCTCCCCTCGACGTAATTGTTTCAATATCACGAGGGATTACAACGTAACCGGCTGTTTCTGGTGACGCGGTTGTTGGCGCAACATCCCAGTCTGCTGCTGTATTCCATGGGATTAATTCGTTTTGGTCAACCGCCGTAAATGTACATCTTTTTTTATTACCGCCCGCGCGTGTGACTAATAGCCTCGAGCCAGGTGTCGCACCACCATCAGAAGTCTTTATAAATAATTTATCCCCAGGCTCAGAATCGGCAACCTCTGTCGCCGTAAAATATATAGTACCATTTGCTGTGGCAGAACCTGGCACAGTATTGTTGTCTGTAATAATATTGTTATTGCCAAATGTACCGTCAATATCACCAATTGTTAACACGCCAGTTGCCCCAGAGTCTGTATCCGCTAGAATCCTTGCGGTTGCTCCACTTGTAGCATCAGTTAATATCTTATTTACCGTAAAATTTGCTGTTTGCCCGTCATAAGCAATAGCAACAGATATACGAAATATTTTATTACCACGATAACCAGACGCCACAAAAGCATGATTGCCATAAGGGACCAATCCAGTAATATCATTTGTAAAATCGTTTTTAATTATTGTCGATGTTCCGGTAGTTTTATCAACGGCATAAAGTATTTTGCCTGTTGCAACTAAAAATATATTGCCATACCACCAAATACCATCTTCTAATAGTGACACTGCGGCAATTTCTGCTATTTTTCTTGCACCACCCCTACTCTCAACTTTGCCTTCACCGTTTTGAAAATAGTTAACTTTCTTTTCTGCTACATTAACTCCTTGCAACTGAGAAAGCGTATTCCCATCTTGCCCCTTGATACCACCGAAAGAAGTATGTTGTTTATACGTCTTTCTTAGCGATACTTTGGATAATCGAAATTTGGTTGCTTGTTTTTTAACCATCGTATGTGTCTGAATGGTCTTCCAGCGAAGAAACACCACTATCGCGCATTATATCATCACTAAACTCAGTCAGTGCTTGGATATATTCTGCGTTCCAGTTTTGATAATCAATATCCTTAAATTCACCTTTATTAAAATAATATCTTACAAGTAAACCGAGAGTAACTAACTCACGATATTCTTCATCAACAACAAAATTTTCCGTATCTGCAGCAAAATCTGCAAGTTTAGGAATATATTTCTGCCTAACTATCATGCCACTGTTGCCGATAATTGTAAAACCAGTACTTGTTGGAAACCAACCGCTTCTACCACTGCCTTCAACTATTTTAGGCACCTGGTTACCAAGTGTGTCATCTGAATTAACAAAAAATATACCCGCACCATCGGCAGTCATATTCTTAAACAACGTTGGGTTTGTGAAAGATTGATTGTCAGATGTGAGTGTAGTATCTGCGCTTGATAACAATAACCGAGATGGGTCAGAAATCATTATCTCTGCCCTAATTTGACCGTTAACAATGCTGGCCTGCTTTAATTGCTGCGCTGCAGGAATATCACCAATATTTTTAACACGACCTTTAACATCCGCCCACGCGTCTTTAACTGATAGTGCCATATTAAATAAATAGTCTAATTAAATATTCCCTTACCTCTGTTATAGTTAATACATATAATCCACCGAATACCAATAGTGTAATCTTTGGATGATTTATTAAAAATCTCAAAGCGGACAAATCATTCATCTTGTTTGAGAGCCTATTAAAATCTTCCAACTTTACATATTTTTTATCGACGGCAATAATAAAATCATCAAACTTTGTACCTATTCCAGTAACAAGTTCTTTGATTTCCCCAATTTCTTTATTCATGTTAGTTAACTCTAGCTTAAGGGTAAGAACATCGTCATGATGTGGGCAATCTTTTGGCTCCATAGTATTTTATAATTGTTTTTCCGGCGGAATCTCATGCGGTGGTTCACAGTTTCTATGGGTAAACATTATTCTTACCCTTGCACCGTGTTCGATAGTTTTTTCTACTTCATATCTAGTTACCCTCAGCTCCTCAGGAGGGATGTATTGACCGCAACCCTCTTTTTCGCAAGTGTGGGGATATTCATTCACTACAG
>JBAYMZ010000161.1:0-4226 GCA_041663385.1 Candidatus Omnitrophota bacterium | reverse complement strand
TTTTTATTTTTTTCGCAGGAAACAAAAAGCAGGGCCTTGCCGTATACCGGCTCAAAACTTTCAAATGTCCCCGGATGCTGCTCTAATTTATCTATACCTTTATCTCTGACTATTAAATAAGCTATCCGCCAGCCAAGAGGCTCTTTTTCCTCAAGCACGATATGAAAAAGATTTTTATCCTTAGCGTGCGAATCTTTATACGGATGGTGTATGATATGGCCGAAAGACTTGAAATTCTGGCTGTTAAGTTTCTTTAACATTACTAAATCTCCTTATTTATGTTACGAAGGTTACGGGTGTTACGAAAGTTACGGAAGTTACGTTGAAATCACTTGAGTTAAGCGTAACCTTCGTAACATTCGTAACCTAAAATTAGCGTTTAAATTTCGTTAGAACTGTCCACCAGTCAGTAATTTTATTTTTACTGGCAAACTGCCATAATTTCTTGGCGCTTTTTGTTTTAAGGAATCGCGGCGCTTTTTTGGTAAATTGCACAGCTTGGACAAAACCCTGTTCGTAGTACTCTTTAGCTTGAATAAGGCATTCCAAAATATCAACGTCTCTTGCGAGAATACTTTCTTTTGATTTTTGCTGCCGGTATTCTTTATGTAAATCGATTAATTCTTTTTTTATATTTGCCGGTAAATTGCTTATTTGTTCCATGTAAGAACGGTCTTCGGCTTTTTCCGTATCCAAATAATATTGGGCCATTTTGTGTAAGTCGGTAATGCGAGCCTCATGCATATCGTTGAGCGTGGTCATTAAAAGGACTTTCTGGATTGACACCCCTTCGATAGCCGCCAGCAAATACCCGATGATAGTACAGCGAAAACAATGTTCAGCTACGGTTTCTGAATCTTTTATCCCAAGCACGGACCAACCTGAACGCTTGACGCACTTTAGCATCCCCGCCTCAGAAATAAACTGCATGACCCCTTTGATATCTTTATTTTTCATTATGTCTTTGTTTATTTGCTTCGTAACAAAAAATCGCACAAGCAATACTCACGTTATAACTCAAGGAAGCCTCACCCATCGGTATTGTGGCTCTTATGTCAATATGTTTATCCACGCCATAACGCACTCCTTCGCCTTCTGAGCCAAGTACAATCCCTAAAGGAAAAGGTATATCTATCGAGCCCAAAGGCTTGGCTTCCTTATCCACCACCGCGCCCACAATCCAATAACCGGATTTTTTAGCATTGATAATGGCACCGGAAACGTTAGAAACCATGGAAACGGATATGTAATTTTCCGCGCCTTGCGCGACATGCAAAACCGTTTCCGTAACACCGCAGGCTTTATGCTTTGGAATAATCACGGCAAATCCCCCAAAGCAAGCCCCGCTACGCAAGATAGCGCCAAGATTCTGAGGATCATAGACTCGATCAAGAAAAATAAGCACACGCTCCTGGCCCTTTGGCACACTTAACAACTCGTCAAAGTCCGTGTATATAAAATTTTCTACTTCGGCAATAATCCCTTGAGTGTGCTGAGTGCGTAAAATTTTCGACAATCTCTCTTTGGAAACACGCTGCGAAGGTATTCTCTGGCTGCGAATCATTTTTTCGATGTAATCATCCGCAAAATTATCCTCGAAGACAATAGCTTTTATCGTGCAAGGATTTTTCTTCAATCGTTCAACTATTGAATTTTTTCCGTATAAAAACATATGATTTTTATTTATACTTAATTTTCATGGCAACAATCGATATAGCGAAAAGCAACGTAAACGCGTTAGCCAATATTATAGGTAATTCATTAAGCAAGACACCATAGATTAGCCACAACAATACACCTAACGAAAATAACGAAAAAGTAACCAGCGATAAATCCTTTGTATGTTTTGTCTTAATAACCCTTACAAGCTGCGGCAGAAAAGCGGCTGTGGTTAAAATTCCGGCCAATATACCCACAATAAGAATTGTCATGGTTGCGTACCTCGATATATAGGAAATACATGTAGGGAACGGTCGCGACCGTTCCCTACAAATCAGGAATACATTATGAATTTGCGATTATCCGCGTTATTTCGATTCCGGCCAAAAACGATATTTTCTGGAACTTTGAGCGTCTATTGCAATATGCCTGTCAGGAGCAAATTTCAGCGAATCGTTTATTGCCATATCAAAAGTATACAACTCTACGTGCTTGCCGTACATCTCCTTTATCTCTTTAATCACTTCCACAAAATCAGAATCCCCTGAAACAAGCGCTGCTGTGTCATATTGATTTGTAACCGCTTTTGAAAACATATCCACGGCAATTTTTACATCAAGGCCTTTCTGAACCCACTCACGATAAACCCGCACCAAGCGGCCAAGACGTATTTCGAAATAAGGTATGCTGATCTTAAGCTTTTTTAAAAGATCCTGCTGCTCATGGTAGGTTTTAGGATTTTCATCTTTACTCAGCTCAGCGGAATAATAATAGCAGCGCACAAGCTTACGCGGGCCGGTTATCCATTTTATTATATTTTTCCATTCTATATCCTTGCGGCCAACATTTGATTTTGCCCCAAGCTCCCTGATTTTCTGAACCACGTATTCAGCATCAATAAAAATCATTACACGTTCCATCTCAACTCCTTTTCTTTACATAAATATCTATAATTATTATGCGTCTATCGGTTGCGAAGCAGCTGCTCTTCCTGGCACTGCCCCCATCTCCTCTTCTTTCTCCTTTTCTTCCTTTTCGACAGTATCGCCGATTTCCCGCATTATATCGCCGCCATCGTCTATCTCAAAAACCCCTCCGGAACCAGCATCCTCACCGCCAGTTAACATCTCGCCATGCTGGCCTTGGCCGATAATTACTTTTTCATCTTTTCCGATTAGCTCGTATTTGACAGAATTAATCTCGATAGTTGTTATGTTTGCTTTTTTAGCTTCACTCTCAACACCGCCGGCAGCAAGAATATCTTCCGGTTTCGCATGAAATATATTCAACAGCTTCTTAAAATCACCCTCGTTTATATCTTTCTTGAATCTTATACTGACAAGCCTGGTTTTAGAAAATAACTCTACCACTTTCTGCACTAAAAAATTCTTTTCCTCTAAAGAAATAAAATTATATTTGATTTTTCCTTCGGCGATAAAAAGCGAAACTTCTTCTTTATCCTTAAGGATATTCTTAAGAACTCCCCAAGCTTGCGCTATCACTTCTTTAGCATACATATGCTCTATACCAAAATTATAAGTCTGGATAAATGCCCGGCTCAAATGTATAACAAATTGAGAAAAAATTAACTTCTCCTGCGGAATAAATTGAAGCTGCTCTTTTTTTGGGTTATTAGATGAAGAATTTTCCATTATTTGCTTAAATTACCATATATTTTAGCTTAAGTCAAGTTCAGGGGGCAGGGTACAGGGAACAGGGATCAGGGAACAGAAAAAAACAGTGCATAGTGCAAAAAACATTTGAATTTTTATCATACCCCCTGTACCCTGCATCCTGATCCCTGAACCCTGAAAAATGCCCCTTGAAAATATGAACAAAAAATGATATATTCGAAATTAGTAAGCTAATTTACGGCTAAAATATACATAACCACACGCAAAAATCTTGAAAAAGTATTGCCTAAATTCATAATGCAATGGGGACAAAAAAGGTATAACAAGCCCCGTTAGAAAACAAACTTTTCTAACGGGGTAAGTAAATCCGGGAACGGCAGCATTATACCAAACCATCGCAAAAAAGGAGGGGAAAGAGTCAAAGGCGCGTGCAAAAGCCCTCTATAAGATGAAGCTCCACGTCTTATAAAGAGCGAAAAGAAAGGTTGCGGAGCAAAAAGGCCTGTATGTAAATACAGGTAAAGCAATTGGTAAATTTAAAGTTTACTAAAGGAGAACCAAAAAAATGGAAGAGGAAAAAAAACTGTACATCGGGAACTTAGAATTTGGCGTTACAGATGCTGATCTAAAAACATTTATGGAAGGCAAAGGGCTCATCGCAAAAGAAGTTAAAATAATAAGCGATAAATTTTCCGGCAGATCCAAAGGTTTTGGATTCGCGGAGTTCGATACACCAGAGCAGGCACAAGCTGCGATAGATGCTCTTAACGGCCAGGAATTAAATGGCAGAGCGTTAAGAGTGAGTAAGGCTCAGAAAATGCGCCCGCGTAAAGAAGGCTTCGGCGGCGGTGGCAGCCGTGGCGGTTATGGCGGTGATAATGGTGGTGGCCGCGGTGGTTATGGCGGCGGATTTAGAAAATAAGCAATTCCCTG
>JBAYMZ010000160.1:0-4251 GCA_041663385.1 Candidatus Omnitrophota bacterium | reverse complement strand
GGTACCCAGTCAGGTATTACTGTCTGGCCGGCAGAGGCAGATCATCTTACTATTTCAGGTAACTCTAATCAGTCCTCAGGCGCATCGCAAACTATAACTATTTATGTCAGGGATATCTATGGTAATATTTGTTCTACCGGCCCCAATGCCTATACCGAAGATATGACTCTTGTTTTCTCCGGTGCAGGCACGGCTAACGGTAATTATCCGACAGTTACTAACAATGCTGATAAGGCAAAGGAATTCGGGTTACCCACAACCATAACTATTACTAGTGGCGTATCGACCTCTGGCGGCAGCATGACACTTTATAAAGTTGAAACCGCTTCTGTGTATGCAACTGATGGCACTTATCGGAGCCCTAATCCCTTTGTTGTAAATGTAACTTCATCAGGCCCGATTATCCCTCCGGAACCAGCACCTACACCACGCCCGGATAATCCAAGGCCGGAAGATAATAAAAACAATCCGGCATTCTATTTGGACAATTTTCTGCGGCGGAAAAAGTATAAGCCAGGCAAATACCGGACGGTAGTAGTTGTTTTTGAAGGCTCGGTTGTTACTGCGCCTTATGATGAGAAGGGAGTAAAGGTAAATGAGGCAACAATAATACGACCTGGCGAGAAAACTGTATGGGTGGCAACAATAGGTACCCAATCGAAAGATGATGAAGATAAGCAAAAATAACGAAAAAATGAGAAGTGAAAATATAATTTGGAAGCTATACGGCTTGTATAGTTTTTAGTAATTCTAAGTTAACGAAACCAGCGTCAGTAGCAATCGAAATGCTAATTGACATTATAGAGTGTATATGTTACAAATGGCGTGAAAATAAAGTGGGAGGTGAATATGCGTGGCCGGCCAAAGAAAATGAATAAGCTTGATAAAATACTTAACGTTAGGTTTTCCGGAGACGTGCATCTTCTTATACAAAAATATGCAGAATTGTCTAACTTAGATGAAAGTTCCTTTGTTAGGCAGGTAATTTCTGAACACCTAATTAATGTAGATAAAATATTTACTGCAAAAACTAAACATGATTGCATGGTTTGTTATCATGCATTTATGCGCAATTTTATGGTAAAGATGGAAGATATTTTACGATTACGCGATCCCTGCCAAAAGGGTTCTTAAACGCAAAATAATTGATTGTGCAAAGGGGGTATCTTAGGAATCCTGTATTCCTGCCTAACGTTTTATCCCCAACGGGTTATTTACCGAACTATTACTCAAAGAAATTGACATTTATATATTTGGGTGTTAATAATATAACAATTATCTAATAATGTGGCAAATTAGTAAGCAAAAAAAAGCAGGAGGAGAAAAAGGTGCTCAAAAAACAGAAAGCAAAAACAAATAATAACTACGTAACTGTTTCTGTTGATTTTCCTCTAAACGTTTACTCTATGCTGGAAAAATATGCCAGTTTATCTAATTTTGAAGATAAAGCTATGATAAGATACGTTATGTCGGAATACCTTTTTACTATCAATAAAATTTTTGTTTCTAAATCAAAGCATGAATGTTTAAAACAGTACCATAGTTTACTTAACAAAATTATGTTACGAATGGAAAACATTTTAAAACCAGGCGATAATACGTGACAGGATGTCTGATATAGAAGTGAAGCCTCTCCGGTCTAAACCTTTAGGCTTCCTCCTGAGCAGGAATCACACATTACATTCCTTCCACGGGCTATCCAGGAGGATGGCTCTTCCTATTCCTTTATAAGGAAGGGGCCTAACCCCAGAGGGGTAGGCTTCCTATACCTTTTAAGGAAGGCCCTAAAGCTCGGGGATTCCTGCGAAGGATTGAGACAAAAGAAGCTTTACCGTAGTGATAGCGTATATATTTTTGCGTAAATTAAACAGTTACTTTATATCTGCCATAAATCATAGTGTCCTGCCAAAGAGAAGAAAGATAATATATTAAATATCCCCGCAAATGGTTACAAAAAATCGTTTCTAAGATTTCCGGACAAAACGGGCATTTTTGCGAGGGAACCCCCGCATGAATCCCTGGACATTAAGGGGGGGGGCGCTAAAAAATGCCTATTATTGAAGAAAATCAGGTTATAAGCGTTGTTAACTTATAGTTCACAAAATAACTATTTGTTAACTTGTACTTGACAAAGCGGATTTTATAGTATATACTCAATATCGGAGGATGGGAAATGAAAATTGTAGGCATAAACATTAAACGATCAAGAGAAGACCAGGGTTTGACGGTCAGGGCTTTGGCTAAAAAGTTAGGGATTAGCCCGAGCTTTTTATCGCAAATTGAAAATGGCAAAGGCTCGCCGTCTTTGGTAACGCTCAAAAATATTTCTGATGCCCTTTCAACGACTATCGGCAGCCTGGTTGGCGAAGACCAGAAAAAAGACGATAACCCAGTAGTAAGATCCAGTGAAAGGAAGCACGTCCAGGAGCTAAGCAAAGGGATAAATCTTTATCTGCTCACCTCGCGCGAGCCGAATAAACAAATGGAACCGTTATTATTCAAATTAAAAGAAGGCGCTACATCCGGAGCGAAGTCTTACAAACATTTTGGCCAGGAGTTTGTGCTGGTGTTAAAGGGAGCGATAGAAGTTTCTCTTAACGATATGGTGTACATATTAAAGAAAGGCGATAGCATCTATTTTAATTCGACTATTCCTCACGCTTTTAAGAATATTGGCAGAGAAGAGGCAGAAGCGGTTTGGGTGATAACCCCGCCGACGTTCTAAGAAAATTTTTTGCCCGGCGTGTTAACTTATGGTTAATAGTGTTAATTAATACAGAACAGATGGGGGTGTATCATGAAGGAATTGATAAAAACAAAAGCTAATGGCCTTAAAGAGCCGTTGGCTAAATTTTCCAAAAAGGCGGATAGCTTTGAGCTTACTTCTGCAAACATTGCTGAATTTGCTGAGCTTGTTTCAGGCGAGATGAAACGTTTGGATTTTGATGAAGTCAGTAAGGATAGGGCCGGTAATCTTATAGGGCTGGTCAAGGGTTATGACACTAAAGAAGATATCGTTATGGTATCGCACATCGATGTTATGCCGCAATCCAGGCAGAAACAGGAGAGTTTTCCAAAAAGCGGCATAGTAAAGTTTAAGGCAGGGGTAATTTCCAGCTTATACGCCGCGGCCTTGATCAAAAGATCTATGCTGCCGCTTACAGGGGATCTGATCGTTTGTTGTGTGCCAAGGCTTGAGAGTTGTGATTTCGGGATCAAATATCTTTTTGACGATTTTTTGAAATCACGGCTTAAAAAGATCAAAGGTGTAATTCTTTGTGAGCCGACGGATTTAAATATCCATCTTGGCCATAAAGGGAGAATGGAGTATGAAATAGTTGTTAAAGGAAAATTAAACAGAAATTTTCTGGAAAACCGCGGGATGAATATGCTTGGGGCGATGTTTCCTTTGATAAACGAACTGGAAAAAGCTTCCAGGAATTTGCCGAGCGATTTTAATCTTGGGCATTCTAATTTAAGGATAAAAGATGTGCGTTACAGCGGATACCAGCCGCAGGATGAAGTAAACGAATTCAGGATAATTGTAGACCGGGTGTTTGTGCCTGAAGAAAACGAAGAGTTTATTTTGAATAAAGCCAAAACCATAGCCAGAAGCGTTTATAAAACCGAACCGGACATTACGGTAAATACGCTTTTGGCAAAAGAAGCCGTGAAAACTTACACCGGAGTTGAGTTGCTTTCCGAAAAGGAGTTCAAGCCCTGGCATATGGAGAGCCATCAGCCTTTTGCTCTTGAGTCGCTTAAAAGTTTGACCGAAAACGGATTTAAATCAGATTTCGGGTATTGGAAAAAAATAGTTACCGAAGGTTCTTACACCTACGCGCAGCTCAAAATCCCGACCATAGGTTTCGGTGCCGGTTCCGAGGATGATCTTGATTCGGCAATGGACTCCCTTAGTATCGATAAGATCGAAAGGGCCGTTTACGGCCAGGCATTGATCGTGCAAAGAAACATAGGCATGCCGACGTTCGGGTGGAGCTCCGATGAAATATAAAGCAAAAACGGTAAATATACTGGTGATTAATTGCGGAAGCTCATCCCTGAAATACAAAATACTGAAGATGCCGGAGTCCGTTGAAATTGTCCAGGGTGAAGCTGAAAGAGTAGGTATTAAAACCCAACGTGTTTCGCTTATTACTCATTCGGTCTTAGGCAAAAAGAGGACCATTGAAATGCAGCTACCGGACCATTCATCCGCGCTTAAAGAAGCGCTTAGGCTTATCGCGGATG
>JBAYMZ010000159.1:0-4263 GCA_041663385.1 Candidatus Omnitrophota bacterium | reverse complement strand
TGGGAAATAAGTTCGATTGTTCCGGCAATTCCAGCCAGATAAGCATCCGCTGAAATTAAGCCGTTCTGAAGGAGTGTCGCGCCTAAAAGAGCAACTCTTCCGCCATTAATTGCTGTGCTTGTTCCATTGGTGGTAATTGAACCACTATTCAACACAGCTCCGTTATTGGCAATAAGCGTGATCGTTGCTGTGCCGGAAACCGGGCTGCTTACTCTGATTGTTCCTTCATTTACAATATCGCTTGTTTCATTAACGATCTTTATTTCTTTGCTTGCCGCGATCACGCCAGTTGCTGTATTAAGGATAGGCGCGCCGCTTGCGGTAAGTTCGATCACTCCATCTTTATCGCTAACACTTGCGGCCTGAACTACGCCTGAATTGTTGATAGCATAGTCAAAAACCTTGTTTACAGCCTTCGCGGTAAGAATAACCTTGCCGCCGTCAGCCTGGATAGTGCCGCTATTTTTAATTGCGCTATCCATGGGTTTACCATCTATGCCAAGTATCTTAGACTGGACTTCTTTATCTACATAAACTTGGATTAAATCTTTATTATCCAAGCTAACAACTCTAATTTGTTCGCCGGCCGCTAAAGTAACGGTACCTGAATTAGCAATAGCCACATTTTGGTTGTCTACTGCCTGGGAAAGAAGACAAATATAACCGCCGGCTTTGTTTGTGGAAATAATACCCTGGTTGACAATCGAACCATTTTTTCCTTCGACTTTATAAAATTCGTAATTACCCTTCATGAAATTTTCATTAGTGATATCAAGAGTGGAAGCAACTAATCCTGGAACGTTAACATGGCTTCCTTTGCCAAATAAAATTCCATTAGCGTTAACTAAAAAGATTTGTCCGTTTTTTGAATTGATATTTCCAAAAATACTTGAAGGATCTTTGCCGGTTACGCGGTTTAAGGAAACGAAGGAAGTGTCACGGTTAAAGTTTACGGTGTGACCCGAAGCGACATTGAAACTGTCCCAATTGGTGATAACCTTATCGCTTCCAACGTTAACGTTTAAAGTATTGGCTTGTGAGGTGTAATCTAAATTTGCGGCGCCTTCAACAACAGTTCCGCCCTGAGGTAAACTTTGTGAAAATACCGGGGTGGTAAAAAAAAGAAATGTAGCCGCGAGAGCTACTGTGTAAATTACTTTTTGTTTAAATTTTTTTTCTACAGACATTAATAACCCGTGGTTCTTTTTGAATTTATACTAACGTGGCGGCCAATGCAAGCGTTTAACAATGTTATCAAGATATAACACTTTAAGCTTGGAATGTCAAGCCGAAAATCAAAGATTTTTATAACTTATTACAATGCAAAGACTTATGAAGCAGGAATTAGCAGCTTTGCCGCAAAGAATCTTTTCTAAAAACGATAACTAAACTCAACCCAAGGATGCGCGTTATTGCCATCCGAAGGTTTTTTCCCAAGCGGATATCCCATTTCAAACCGCAAAGAAAGATCTTTCACGTTAAATCTCACCCCATATCCCCAGCCGCGAAGCGTCTGGCTTTTCTCTTCACCTACTCCGGGATTTTTCAGGCGCGCGTTCGCCCAATCATAGAAACAAACAAACCGAAGCGCGTCGTAAAGTTTTTCTTTTGTAAAAGGCACGAATACATTCTTTGAAAATAAATACGGCGGCAAAGACCATTCCGCAGACGAATATATACCCTTATCTCCGGCGTATTCGCCCGGCCCGTAACCTCTAACGCTCTGCGCGCCGCCAATCTGAAATTGTTCAGCAGCCGCTAAATTATAATTTGAAAGCTGCGCGGAATTTTTAAGCAACAATGACGTTGCGAAAGGCATTGGTTGGAGCCTGTAAAAATTAAATACTCCTTTAACAAACTTTCCGCCGGCACCCACGCGTGAAGTATGCGAATCTTTATCGTCTAATCCTCCCCACATATGCGGTATGCCTATATCTAATTCAGGGGTGATGATAGTTCTGCCGAATTTATCGGTTACATCAATATCCAAACCGTTTTTAACAACCCGCATTTCATCCCTTGAAGTCTCCGCGCCAACAAGATAGTTTTTAATGTCTTTATAATCAAAACCGAAATTATACCTTATATCAAAAGTATTGTTTGAAAACAGTGCTTTATTGGCGAAAACGCCTATAATTGTGGATTTACCTACCGCGCTTAACGCCCGGAACTCCTTACCTAATATAAGGCGGCTATGCGTAAAGTAAGTGCCTACCTGAAGCGTGTCGTTTACAGGATATATATAGCTTACGTTTTTCAGGTTATAAAGGCTTTTTTGCGACATCTGCATCTTCAAAAACAGCCTGTCGTCAAATCCAAGGAAGTTATTATTTTCATAAACCGCCGACCAGCGGTTCTTTTCCATATAGCGTGAGCCGAAATTGTCGTAATCAAAGCCTAAATGTATCGGCAGTTTATCCTTCACCTCGACTATGATATCGGTTGTCCCGGGTGTTTCGCCCGGCACAAGGATAGCTTTAGCGGCTCTATCAGGATTTTCGTTTATGTAAATGAGAGATTTTTGAAGATCGTAGTAATCAAAGAAATCATTAGTCTTAAGTTTAATTTTTTTTTCCAATGTAGCAGTTCTAAAATAGCGGTTGCCCTTTATTTCTACCTTACCCACCCGGCCTTCAACAACTTTTATGGTTAAAATACCGTCTTTAATGGTCTGCGGCGGCAAATATGCTTTTGAAGTAGTGTAGCCTTTCTTTCTGTACGCGTCAGTAACAAGATCCGCGACTTTCTGCATTTCTGAAAGATAAAGCTCTTTGCCTTCATATTGAGAAATTATTTTTTTTAAGTCCTTTTCGGGCACTAAAGTAACGCCATCAATAATTATTGTTTTTATCAGGACTTTTTTGCCTTCGGGGATTTTGGGGGTACTTTCAGGCTTTTCTTCTTCTATTTTAGGTTTTTGCCTTTTGGTCTCGATTTGCTTTTCAATGGCGCGCTGTTCTTCTAATGCTTTTTGTTGTTGATCAACAGCGCCGATACTTTGCGAGCTTGGCGGAACCTGCGCAAAAACAGACGGGCAGATTAATAATACGATAAAAAATATAAATAAACTTTTCTGTTTCATTTTAAAACTCAAACATAGAAAACTGTTTCATTTTATGATGTGAGTAAGCTATTGTCAATATGTTTTTGGCCCATCACAATTGCACTTTTTCAGGCTTTCTGTATGAAAAAGTGTCTAATCCAACAGAGCACCCTGCTGGGCAGTCGAATTATCCCCGAGCGAAGCGAGTGGGGTGGAATGATTAGCGATTCTATAAAATCCGAGGCACTGCTTTGAAAATTCGGAACTTTTTATTATTAATGAAATCCAATTTTACGTTTAGGCGGCTCTACTGATGGGGACATCAACTCCTTAATTGCTTCAAAAATCGCTGTTATATGTTCATCGTACTCTGAAAATTTCATATCATGGTTCTTATACTTGGCCTCAAGAGCCTCAATCTTTGTAGCCAGATCCTTATGTGTAAGCAGTATCTCTCGTAAGCGCACAAAAGCCCTCATAATAGCGATATTGACCTCTATGGCACGCTCGCTATTGAGCACACTTGAAAGCATAGCCACGCCTTGTTCGGTAAATGCATAAGGATGGGCACGTCTGGCGCCACCCCAACTTGAAGTCGCAAATTGCGACTTCAAGATTTTATACTCTTCGTTACTTAATTGAAACATAAAATCGCTTGGAAATCTCTTTATGTTTCGCCTAACTTGTTCATTTAATCTCTTTACCGGCACCCCATAAAGACTTGCCAAATCCACAGAAAGCATCACCTTTTGCCCTCGAATTAGATAAATTTTCTTTTCAATCGCATCTTGGACTATCATATTAACCATAACACCCCCTTAGTTTATAAATTTATAAGATACTTAGCCCCTTATATAATAGACGTAACAGAACGCTATTTTCTTTCAAATTAGTTAAAAATAAATTACCCTGCTCTTGAGGTTGCAAATTGCAACCTCAAGTTTTTTCTTAGTTAACTGAAGCACGATTTGTTCAAGGTCGCAATTTGCGACCTTGAAGCTGGATAGTTAATTTTAAGGTTGCGATTCTTTGCCTAAGAGCTAAGTACTATGAGCTCAAAGCTTTTCAAAGCCCACCTACGTGGTAAATCCGAAGCACGAAATCCGAAATACGAAACAAATTCAAAATTCGAAATCATAATATCCAAAACGTTTTTACTGTTTTGGTCATTTAAATTTTTCTTTATTTAGGATTTGTTTCGGATTTCGATATTCGAATTT
>JBAYMZ010000158.1:0-4263 GCA_041663385.1 Candidatus Omnitrophota bacterium | reverse complement strand
GAAATATTTTTTAATTCTTTATTATTAAAAACACGGTCCAAAAAAGCTTTTCCTGAGCGCTCAATCGCGCTTTGCAGCTTTTCAATTTTTACCATATCTATGCCAACACCGATTACCATATTTTGAGAATTAACTTTTTATTAATTTGAGCATTTCCTCTACTGCTGCGACTAAACCGATAAATACAGAACGGCAAATTATGGAGTGGCCAATGTTCAATTCTTCGATTTCTTTTATTTTTACAATCGCTTTTACGTTTTCATAATCAAGGCCGTGGCCGGCAGCAACAAAAAATCCCATTTTTTTTGCTAAAACCGAAGCCTCTTTAATTTTCTTTAATTCTTTTTTAAGGCTAGCGGGCGATTTTGCCTCGGAATATTTTCCGGTGTTAAACTCAATATGTTCAGCGCCGATTTTCTTCGCCTTCTCAAGCTGAATCTTACTGGGATCGATAAACAAGCTCACCTTTATTCCTTTGCCTTGCATTTTTTTAACTGCTGCTTCAACCTTGCTGTAATTCTTTATTAAATCTATCCCGCCTTCAGTGGTTAATTCCTGCCGCTTTTCCGGAACTAAAGTTGCCTGATAAGGCTTTATCTCTAAAGCAAAATCAACAATATCTTTATTGATAGACATTTCTAAATTAAAAGGAATTTTTAAGGCTTTCCTGATAAACAAGATATCTCTTTCTCTGATATGACGCCTGTCCTCTCTCAAATGCGCGACTATTGAATTTGCCCCCGCATATTCGCAAAGCAAAGCCCCAACTACCGGATCAGGGTAGATTGTTCCTCTGGCCTGGCGTAATGTCGCAATATGATCGATATTAACACCTAACTTCATATGTTTAGTAGTTAGTAATTTGTAGTTCGTAGTTGGTTGGATTTAAAGCTCGCTTTCTTGTTTAAACAAACTACTAACTACAAACTACTTTTAAGAATTTTAATTACAGTTTGAGGCCTTTTGTGATTTCATTACTTACATAAATCCAGACGACTATGGCAATACCTAAAGAAATAATTTTTAGCCAGAGATTGTAGGTTACTAATTCTTTTAAATTGATTTTTTTTAATTTTAAAAATTTCATCATGATTTGCTTAATTGCCCTTTTAATATTGTAAAAAGATCTTCCGATGTTAAATCGCCGGTTAATTGCCCGTTTATCGCAAGAGATATATGCCCGTTCTCTTCTGAAACTATTACCACAAGAGCATCTGAATGCTCGGAAAGGCCTATGCCTGAACGATGCCGCATGCCTAAACCTCTTTCAAGGTTTAGACTTGCGCTATGAGGAAAAAGGCAGGAAGCAGCAACTATTTTTGAACCTTCAACAATAACTCCGCCGTCATGAAGGGGCGCCAGCGGATGAAATATGTTTTGCAATAATTCCGAGGTCAAATCAGCGTTAACTAAAACACCGCTTTCTATAAAATCCTTAAGGCCCATTTCTCTTTTAACTGCTACCAGCGCGCCGATTTTTTTCCTGGAAAGGATGCTCACTGCGGAAACTAATTCTCTTAATATTTTTTCTATTTCCTCTTTCCCTAAGCCTTTATAAAAAATATGCCTCTGGCCCAACCGCATAAGCGCTTCACGTAATTCCGGCTGAAAAATTACCACTATAATTATTAAATAAAAGGCGAAAAAATTAGAAAGCAGCCAACTGAGCACTGTAAGCCCTAATTTCTGAAAAACAAAATAAGAAACTATTAAGACAATGATTCCCTTTATAATATAAACGCCACGCGTTCCTTTTAAAGAAATCAGTATCCTGTAAATAACTATCCAGAGTATGATTATTTCTAATATCGTTCTTGGATTTAAAAAACGTAAAAACATATTTTTAGTTAGTGAAGCCTCACCGATTTTACATCTGGGCTTCCTCCCGAGCAGAATTAGAAATTCTGCGAGGGATTGACTATATTAAAAGCAATATCGAGCGCCTGCCTGTTTTCTTTTACATCATGTACCCGTAATATATTCGCGCCATTTATATATGCTACCACATTAGCCGCAATTGTTCCATAAAGTCGTGAGCCTTCCGGCTCCTGCAGAGTTTTACCGATAAAAGACTTTCGTGACAATCCGATAAAAATAGGAAATCCCAGCATTTTTATTTTATACAATTCCTTTATGATTTTAAGATTATCTTTTACGCTTTTACCAAAACCTATGCCCGGGTCAAGCAGGACATAATCATTCTCTATTTTATGTTTATTCAAGAATAAAATTCTTTCTTTAAAAAAATCCCTAATATCTTCGGTTACATTTTCATAATGTGGGCTTTTCTGCATTGTAGAAGGCTTACCCTGCATATGCATAAGGATAGCACCAAGTTTATGCTTTTTTAGCAAATTAATAATTGCTGGGGAATGTTGCAACGCGGTTATATCATTTATTACGTCAATTCCTTCTTCAATCGCTGCCTTCGCAACATTAAGTTTATAAGTATCTACGGAAAGCATTACGCCTTTAAACTCTTTTCTTATGGCCGCCAGTGCCGGAACAATTCTTTTTATTTCTTCAGCTTCTGTTATAGGCTTAGAAAATGGCCTCGTTGACTCCGCACCTAAATCAATCATCTGCGCTCCGGCTCTGACCATGCCTTCTGTTTTTTGAAGTACTATTTTTTGATATTGGGCGCTCGAGAGCGAATGTTTTAACAGTCCGTCTCCGGAAAAAGAATCGTTCGTTAAATTAATTATACCGCATATGGCTGGTTTCTTGATTTTTAATATTTTATTACGCGCGCGAAATATAAATTCGGTTTTAAACAAATTATCAAGGCACAAAGACAATTCATTGGCTATTATTTTAAGATTAAACGGCTGGTTTTTAAGCTTTACACAAAGCTTATTTAATTGGCTGACACTTCCGAAAATAAGCGTTGAGGTGTTTATGTTTTTGATTAAAGCGTTTCTTTCTATCGCGCTGTCTGAGCCCAAAGAAAGCAAATGCTGTTTTATTATATTTGCTTCCCACGACTTTATATCTTCTATCTTAAAAACAGCATAAACGCTTTTTGGGGAAAGTATGCCTATCCCTTGGCTGGTTACGCCAAGCGAAGTCATTAATTTTTGCGCCTGAGATTGATTTTCGATTTTTATGGGAGTGATTCTCATCTGAATTCTGGAACCCCACGAATTCGTCCCGTAGAACATTCTTGTTCGCCCACGTAGGGCGCGACGTCCCTTCCCACATTTATTCTGATAAAAGAGATTAAGACGAAATTCAGCGGGTCGAGGCTACGCGACTTCCCCTCTGCCTTCACTGGAAGGTTCTCTAGTGATTCCGGTAATCTTCTTTACCTCTTCTCCATCGAGAACCTCTTTTTCAAGCAAAGCATTAGAAAGCTTTTCAAGCTTATCCATATTATTAACTAATAAGTCTTTTGCTCGATTGTAGGCTCCATCAATAAGTTTTTTTACTTCTTCATCGATTATACGGGCAGTTTCTTCGCTGTAGTTTTTTTCTTCAAGCAGGTCTCTACCTAAAAATACCGGGCCTTCGCGCCGGCCCAGCGTAACATTGCCTAATTTTTCTGACATGCCAAACTTCGTAATCATGTGCCTTGCCATTTGCGTGGCTTTTTCTAAATCATCCTGCGCGCCGGTTGTAATATCGTGCAACTTTAATTCTTCGGAAGCTCTACCACCTAAAGCAAAAGATATTCTGGCAAAGATTTCTTTTTTAAACCAGTGATGCTTATCTTCAATCGGAGGAGCAAAAGTGTAACCGCCGGCAATACCTCTTGGGATTATTGAAACGCGCTTTGGCGGATCAAGCTCAGTAAGTAAAAGAGCGATAAGCGCATGCCCTGCTTCATGAATCGCCGTAATTTCTTTGTCCTTCCTTGACATAACATGGCTTTTCTTTTCCGGGCCAATCATTATTCTTTCCACTGATTTCTCAAAATCTATCTGCTCAACTGATTCTTTATTGTGCCTTGCGGCAAGCAGCGCAGCTTCATTGCAAAGATTTTCTAAATCAGCTCCGGAAAAACCCGGCGTCTGAGATGCAGTTGATTTTAAATCAGCCTTATCTGATAATTTAACTTTTTTAGTATGAACTTTCAATATTTCTTCTCTCCCCTTAATATCAGGAAGATTCACAATAATATGCCGGTCAAATCTCCCCGGGCGAAGCAATGCCGGGTCTAACACGTCCGGACGGTTTGTCGCGGCCATAACAATTATTCCCGCTTCAGTCTGAAAGCCATCCATATCGGAAAGAAGTTGATTCAAAGTTTGTTCTCTTTCGTCG
>JBAYMZ010000157.1:0-4329 GCA_041663385.1 Candidatus Omnitrophota bacterium | reverse complement strand
TTTTTAGAGAAAAACCGCCGTTAAGAAATGCGGGTGTTTGAGCTATTTCCTTAATATACTTATATAGGGCGAGTTCCGCATTTTAGGCGGATTTTATCGTCCCTTGCCTTTTTGAGACAGGGGAAAAATTGCGTTAAGCGAAGAATTATTTTTTGGCTTTAAGAATACCTGGATTTATTGTTAGGATGAAGACCTTTGGCGTCAAAAAATCGACCTGAAGCGAAAAAATTATCAGTTTCATTAAATACGTAATTTGTATACTACCAGTGCATCAAATTTTCTTGACAAAAAACCGATACGGGAATATAGTAAAACAAATTAGGCAATCGTCCCGTGTTGGAAGGGTTAAATCCCGGACGTTAATCAAGTAAAACCTTCGTAAAGCCATTATGGTTAAACGAAGGTTTTTGTATTTTAATGAGCACATTATTTTTTCAAGCGCGAAACGCGTAGAAAAAATGATAGTGCGAATTATCCCCGAGCAATGAGACTTGCCTTTTGCGATAGCAAAAGGCCTAGTCGAATTGTCCTTGAGCGAAGCGAAAGGACGAAGCGAGTGGGGTATGGTTTGAATCTGAAAGCGGAGGTGTAAAGTGGAGAGTTTAAAGGTTTTAAGAAGTACACAGATAATTATTCTCGGAGTGTGCATTGCACTTGCGACAATAGTTTCAACAGTTATTCTTTCAAAAGGATTATTGCAGATTAAAAAATTTTCTAACGAAGTCATTGATGTTACCGGTTCAGCGCAAAAGCAGATAACTTCGGACTATGTTGTGTGGAACGCTTCGTTTTCCGGACGCAGCGCACAATTAAAAAATGCTTATGAAGGATTACAAGCAGATTTAGAAACAGTAATCACTTATTTTAAGCAAAAAGGTTTAAAAGAAGATGAGATAGTTATTTCTCAGATAACTACAGAAATTATTTATCAAAAAAATGATAAGGGTAACCCCACCAATGATATAGAAGATTATCTCTTGACCCAGAACGTTGAGGTGAGATCCTATGACGTAAAGAAGGTAGACAATCTTGCTCGCCAATCCACCGAGTTAATCAATCAAAACATTGCCCTTATTTCCCAGGCGCCGCAATATTTCTATACTAAGCTTGCTGAATTAAAAATCGAAATGCTTTCTATGGCCACAGAAAATGCTAAAGCCCGCGCCATTACCATGGCTAAAGCTGCCGGTAATAAAATTGGCGTGATGCGTTCGGCAAAGATGGGCGTTTTTCAGATAACCCCGGCTAACTCCTATGATGTTTCATGGTACGGAGAGAACGACACATCTTCTTTCGAGAAAAAAGTTCAGGCAGTCGTTACCGCCAGCTTTGCTATACAGTAATTAAATAATACAGTATTGATTTTTTATGTTCCTTGAGCCTATGGGCAGCGCTTTGTTTTTGTGTACAAAAAAACTCATCAATTTTATCATTTCTGTTATACTATTATATTGGCTTTGGGTTTTCCTTGCGGCCAGGGGCATAAAATAAGAGTTTTGCTATGCATGAAAAACTAAAGATAGAATATCCTTGCGAGTGGGAATACCGTATTATCGGCGTAAATGAAGAATCTCTGCGTTTGGCGGTAATTGAAATTATCGGGAGTAAAGTTCATAATTTATCGTTTTCTAATAAAAGTAAAACCGGAAAATATATTTCTTTAATCTTAAAAACCACTGTTACCAGCGAAGAGGAGAGAAAAAATATTTACCTCGCTTTACGTAAAAGCCCTGCAATCAGGAGTGTGATATGACGGAAGATTTGCATAAAATCTTTGAAAAAAAATATGGGCATAAGGCGGATAGTTTCAAGGCCAGCGCGGAGCAAAGAGCCCAGGATTTAAGCGAGATTGGTGTTGTTATCGATACTTGGGACGATATTTTTTCTGATTTTGACCCGCGGCCGCTTGGCGAACGCACGGTTTCCGGGGATTTCATCGAGGAATTAAAGAAGCGCTATAAAGAAACGCAGTCAGGAGAGGTTGTTATCACTATCCATGCCCCGGTTTCATTGAAAAGTGAGGAGTCGGAAAAATTAGTTGTCAACCGGCTTAAGAAATATTTTCGTCATAAATTTTTACAAAAAAAGCGGGTTGTTAATATCATCCGCATGCGTGGGCTGATATTTGTTATCGTCGGTATTTGTTCATTGAGTTTTTTAACCCTGGCAACATATTATAAATTTTTATCCGAGCTGGCTATCCAAATTTCAGGTATTATTCTTATGCCGCTTGGCTGGTTTGGTATATGGGAAGGCCTTTTAAAACTGGTTGATACATCTCCGATAGTATTACGTGATGAAAAGCTGTTTGAAAGATTACTTAAGGCGGTATACCATTTTAATTATATTGGCGGATAAGGATATTGATTTATGAAAATTATTTTGATCGGAGTTGGAGGAGCGATTGGAAGCATATTAAGATATGTAGTTTCCGGGTTAGATTATAAATTTTCCTACGGTATATTTCCTATTAGCACTTTGGTGGTTAATCTTTCCGGGTCTTTGGTTATTGGCCTTCTCTGGGGGTTATTCGAACAGGTTGCGGTTTCTTCTAATATCCGTATGTTTATTTTTATGGGCATTCTTGGGGGTTTTACCACATTTTCCACTTTTGCCTTAGAAAATTTTAATCTTCTTCGCGATGGCGAAAAAAATATTGCTTTGCTTAATGTACTTATTTCCAGTGTGTTTGGAATATTATTTGTTTTTATTGGTTACGCATTGGCCAAGTTTGCTGTTGGTTTATTAAAATAGGGAGGCGTAAATTATGAAATTACCCGAAGAAGGAATGCTGCTGCGTATTTTTATCGGTGAAAGCGATGTTTTTCAAGATAGAGCACTTTATGAACAAATTGTGCTAAAGGCACGTGAATTAAATCTTGCCGGCGCGACAGTAACTAGGGGCCTCATGGGTTTTGGAGCGGATAGTCGGATACATACGGTGAAATTATTACGCTTATCTGAAGATTTGCCTGTAATTATCGAAATCGTAGACACAGAGGAAAAGCTAAATACTTTGTTGCCATTCCTTGATGAAGTAGTCCAGGAGGGATTAATAACGTTGGAGAAAGTGAGAGTAATTAAATATCGTCACAGTCAGTCAAAGTAAACATGCAATAGATAAATGATGGCACGGGGGAAGATGAAAATGAAAAAGATAATAGATAAAAAAGCCATAAATTTAAAACAAGCTTTTCTTTCGCTTCTTGGCTTGCTTATTACAGTAGCCATTATTTGTATTCTTGCTTTTACCGCATTTAAATTTTATTTTAAAAAACCAGTGTTTGATAAGCCTTCAGAAGAATTCATTCAAGAACAAAATATTAATACGACAAATTATCAATCGATTCTTTCCAGCACAAAAGATAAACTCAAAAAAGCAACTCAAACAGAAAATGAGCATGTTAATGAATTAGAAGGAATACAATGAAAAAACTAACTGCGATTGTTGCTCTCATGTGTGTGTTTACTCTCGCGATTTGTTTTGTAGTTATCGGAGCGATTTCTGTTGAATTAAAAACCGCGCTTGGTATTGGTAATGCCCAAATCGGAACATTGGTCCTTGTGCTTTTTTTGACTGCCTGTGTTGTCCAGCTTGTAGTTGGGCCATTGGTTGATAAATTTGGGCACAAATCAATTGCGATCATCGGATTTATTATCTGCAGTTTGAGTATATTTATTCTTGGCTTGGCAGCAAGCTTTGGAATGGCATTACTTGCGGTGTTATTATTAGGAATTGGTGCGATGTGTGTTAATACCGTAGGAAATACTTTAATTCCGGTAGTTTTGTTTGACGGAAAAGATCCCGCGCGGGCAAGTAATTTTGGAAACGCTTTTTTTGGTTTAGGGCTTATTTGCACACCACTTATCATCTCAAGCTTGGGATTAAGGTATAATGTCGCTCTTTTTTATGTCGGCGCTGCCATTTTACTATTTCTTTTATTTTCTCTTTTTGCTTCTTACCCCCGGGTTTCAACTGGGTTTAAATTTTTAATGGCGGTAAAATTATTAGCTAAGAAATCTGTACTTGTGGCGGCTCTGGCGCTTGTTTGTTATATATCGTTAGAAAGCACAATGAATACCTGGATAAAGCCTTTTATGGCTGAATTATTTGAGAAAAGTGGCAACCGTAATTTTTTGGCTCATTCAGGATTTGTGCTTAGTTTGTTCGGTGTGTGTATGATGCTTGGCCGGTTAGTTAGTTCAGCGATCAAGAATTTAACTAAAATCGGTATTAAAGTTATTACGGCAGCTTCAATCGTTTCGATACTCGCGATTGTTTTAATGATTGTTACAAAAAGTTATTTTTTCGCGATTTTATCCGTTATT
>JBAYMZ010000156.1:0-4333 GCA_041663385.1 Candidatus Omnitrophota bacterium | reverse complement strand
AGTACAAGCTTCTCGCGCCTTTTTCTCATCAGTTTTAACCAACTCCCAAGGTGCAGTATCGTTAATGTATTTATTGATCATATCGGCAAGCGGCATAATCTCGCGCATTGCCTTATTGCAATCCAACGTTTCATAGTAATCAGCTATCTTGGGCAAAGTATTTCTCATTACCTCTAAAATGGCTGCGCCTTTTGGGTCAATTTCACTTAAAGTATTGTTTAATTTTTTATTTACGATTTTCCCAAGCCGGCTCCCGATATTAACAACTTTACCTAAAACATCGGAGTTAACCCTGAAAACAAAATCAGTCAAATTAAAATCCAAGTCATCCACCGCAGGCCCAAGTTTTGCTGCATAATAAAAACGCAAGAATTCAGGGTCAAGATATTTTAGATAATCAGAAGCGTTTAAGAATGTTCCCCTGCTTTTTGACATTTTTTCGCCATTAACCGTTAAGAACCCATGGACATTAATTTTTGTCGGGGTGGCAAAACCACTAACCATAAGCATTGCCGGCCAAAAAAGAGTGTGGAAATAAAGAATATCTTTTCCGATAAAATGATGAATTTCAAAGTTGGAGCCCTGCCAGATTTCTTCGAAACTCTTTCCATTTTTTACGCACCAGTTTTTAGTTGTCGCCATATAACCGACAGGCGCATCCAGCCAGACATAAAAATATTTATCCGCTGTCCCGGGTATTTTAAATCCAAAATACGGGGCATCACGGGAGATATCCCAATCCTTAATCCCCTGCTCAAACCACTCTTTGAGTTTATTCTTGATTTCCTGCCGCACATGATCTTCGGCTATCCATTTTTCAAGTTTATCCGCAAAGGCTGAAAGTTTAAAATAATAGTGAATTGATTTTTTTCTTATAGGCTTAGCACCGCATATAGCGCAATATGGCGAAATCAGTTGAGTTGGATCGTAGGTAGCTGAACAAGCTTCACAGTTATCACCATACTGCTCATTAGCCTTACAAACCGGACATACCCCTTTTATCATCCTGTCCGGAAGAAATATACCATCGTGCTCGCAATAGTACTGTTCAATTTCTTTTTCATAAATAGCGCCTTTACTTTTTGCCTCAAGATAAATATATTCACAAAGCTTTTGGTTTTCTTCGGAATTTGTTGAATAATAATTATCAAAACTTATACTAAATGCCTTAAAATCACGTAAATGATCCGCGTACATCTTGCTAATTAATTCCTCAGGGCTTATGGATAATTTTCGCGCGCTAATCATAATCGGAGTTCCATGGGTATCGTCAGCGCACATATAATAACAAACATTACCAATCAGGCGCTGAAACCTTACCCAAATATCAGTCTGGATATATTCCACAAGATGGCCAAGATGAATATTCCCATTGGCATAAGGAAGAGCGCTGGTAACAAGAATTTGTCGTTTTTTTGTCATAATTAAACCTGCTTGTTTTGCGAAACCCCGACTACAGCTTCTGAAAGTTTTCTCCGCCGGAATTTTCGCGGCACTATCTTTAAACCATCTTTTTCAACCGTCTCACCGTTTACTAATGCTTTCTGGAATTTTTTGCACCACTCGCTAAGGTTAGGAACTTTAACGTCTTTATATTTATCATCCCAATTAAGCCCTACCGTTCTTGCAACAACAGTCATTAAAACCGCGCCGCCCATAATCCAGGAATCGCCGCAAGCATGGATATGTCCGGGCAAACGATCAAATTCATCTTCAATGTCACCGGTTAACTCTTCGATTATATCTTCAAGCGTTACCATACCAATAACTTTTTCTTTATCAACCACAAGCACAATGTGGATTTTTTCCTGAATCATAATCTCAAGAAGCTGCGACAGCACCATATCTTGCGGAACTTTTTTTATGGGGCGCATTATTTGCCGTATAGAAGGGTCAGAAGGATTAATCCTCAAAACCGTTATTATATCCTTAAAATTAACATACCCATCAATCATCTGAGGATCATGTTCTTTTAAGGAAACAGGGAAACGGGTATGCATATCGAGATGAGCCCTAACCAAAGCCTGCGCGAGGCTGTCTTGAACCCAAAGAAGCGAAATGTCTGCCGCCGGAAGAATAATATCCTTAACCTGCTTAAAAGAAAAACTTGCGGCAGAAAGGACTATGCGTTCTTCACGGGCACCAAGAATTTTAGCAGTTCTTGCCAGCGATACAGCGGCTTTGAGCTCATGCAAATCCTGCCCCTTAGTGGTTAACTCCTTCGGATTGAACCTGACAAAAATGCTTACTGATTTTTTAACCACTACCTCAATAACCGAAATTACCGGATTGAGAAGTTTTGAAATCGCCTTCATAAAAGGCGAAAGGCCCAGCACAATAAACTCTTTATTGTGCAAAGCAATCATCTTGGGAACCAGCTCGCCAAATACTATAATTACAAACGTCAATGGAATAATAAAAATAATTAACGCGATTATTTTTGAAAAGAAATCTGGTATATTGAAAATACTTTTTATGTACGGGCTTAAAGTTTGGCCAACCTCTGCTCCGCCTGTAGCAGCCGCGAGAGCACCAACAATAGTAATGCCAACCTGGATAACCGCAAGGCTTGCCTCAATATGATCTTTCATATAAACAGCCTCAGGAGAGCCTTTCCTTTTTTCATTAAACAAAACCGCCAATCGTGCTTTGGAAATAGACGCAAGGCCCATCTCATATGCGGCAAAAACCGCATTAAAAATAAGCATGAGCACAATTGTCAGTAATTCATACACAATCATAAATTAGTTTGGTATTTTTTCGTATACCTGCACGTTTATTAAGGTAGGGTTTTCTATAAACTTACCGAATCAGCATTGCTTCAACGCCATGCCTAATCATCATCACGCCGATTGCCCCAAGCAAAATATACATAATTTTAGAAAATGCGCGGGTCCCGCTTGGTCCGATCACATTCATAATCGCATCAGCCCTAAAAAGACTGAGCCAGACGATAAGCATATTTAAAACCAAGGAAACCAAGGTTGGAAAAATATTATACGTATCCACCATAATCAGTGTGGTAGTTAAAACTGCCGGGCCGGTTATAAGCGGTGTTCCTAATGGAAAAACTCCTATGTCCTTGTCTCCGCCGGTTGTATTAATTTTTTTCTCAGCGCCGGGAAAAAGAAGCCTTACTGCTATAATAAACAGGAAGGCCCCTCCGGCAACCTGAAAATCGCTTATAGTTATACCAAGAATGCGTAAAATATATTTGCCGGCGATCATAAATATCACCGACATAGCAGTTGCGGTGGTTACGGCATCCTTGACTATCTTACGCCTTTTTTCGCCTTTTACGCTTTCGACAAGCGATACGAAAATCGGAACATTACCGATAGCATCAAACGCGACAAATAAAGGGATAAAGCTTAAGATATACGGCTCTAATATATTATTCGCAAGCATATTAATATAATTTTATCACGCAAAATAAACTATACAACTACAAACTAAAAAAACAGGAATATTCAACGTCCGCTAAGCTTAAGGCTGCCATGACTTTTCTTTAAAAACCTCCCAAGTTTCGGGCTTTTGACCAAGTCCCCGTAACCTAAAATTACGCAAGCCAAACTTCCGGATTCTTCACAAAACCCTAATTCTTCTGCAAAAATATCCGGAGATTTTAGAAACTTATAGGCGCCTATCGCGATGCCAACCTTGTCTAAAGATCCATCAGCTTCTTTATTTGCCTCTGCGACGTATTTTTTAAAATCCCGGGTATTGTCGGCATAGGTCATAACCGTAACAAAATCAACAATACGACGTTTAAGCCATCCTGGCCAATCCTGATAGGCTTCATAATACGCGCGCACAAACGGCGCGCATCCGGTAGCTGATACTTTAATACGCGGACGAACTGCCCTGGCCGCTATAGCAAGCTCAGCGATAAACTCAGTAACCTGCGTTCGCTTCCAATTTTCCCAGGCAAAACTTTTCTCTTTAACGGCCCGCTTACCGCTTGCTTTCTTGAAACGTTCAATGTTTGTCTTTGTATACCCATAAGCCGGATTTCTATCCGGATAGCGTATGTAATCAAATTGAATACCATCTAACTCCGGGTAAGCGAATAGAACCTCCTTAACTATATCCAAAAGCTCTTTTCTAACCCGCAAATCTCCGGGCTCAAGAAAATATTGATTATCAATTTTATAATCTTCAATTTTTCTTTTTTTCTTTAAATTGCCGGTCAATATACTTGCCCCATATTTTTTAAGAATCCTGGCATTCTTGTTATTGCTAAGGCTTAGCATATTAAGCCAGGCATGCACCTCAATACCTGCCTTATGCGCTTCCCGGATAAGAAGAGCAAAAGTATCTTCTGAAACATTTT
>JBAYMZ010000155.1:0-4362 GCA_041663385.1 Candidatus Omnitrophota bacterium | reverse complement strand
GTTATAAGTTACTATCCCCCCTTAATTCCGCCGCAAGAAATCGGACTGCATTACTTTTGGGCAAATTTCTTAATCCCGGAATATGATTTAAAAAGCAGAAATCATTGGGACTTTAATAAACAGAGACAAACAAAATTTAATATAAAGAATAAAACCTTACTTCGTAACTGCACAGAACCCGAACTCGGACTACATATTTTCAACTGTGCAAAAGGGATATATCAACATTCAAAAGACGTTAATCAATTGGCTTTGATATGACCCACTGGACAGAAACTTGCATACCTTACTGGTACTTGAAGCTATTGGATATTATTGACTGGATAAAATCAAAATTACTTAATGGCTAAAACACTATTCTATGATTTGGAAACCTCATATAACGAGGGTGCATATTTTCAACTATACCGAGAGGGAAATATACTATTTACAACACGGCACTGGCATTTGCTTTCATTTGCTTATAAATGGTTAGGCGAAAAAACAACTCACGTTAAGGCACTTCCTGACTATAAGACGTATAAAACCGACAAAAGAAACGATGTTGAATTAGTAAAAGATTTATGGGGTTTGTTTAATCAAGCGGATATAATAGTCGCTCACAATGGCAATGCCTTTGATTCTAAAAAGTCTCTTTCGAGATTTATATTTCACGGGTTGAAACCGCCGACACCTTATAAACAAATTGACACTAAATTAGTCGCTAAAAGATATTTTAGATTTGATTCAAATAAATTAGATGACTTGGCGGACTTTTTAGGCGTGGGAAGAAAACTTCATACAGGCGGCGTGAAGTTATGGCAAGACTGCATTAACGGAGATTTAAAGGCTTGGAACGTAATGAAAAGATATAACAAGCAAGATGTGGTATTACTCGAAAAGATTTATATGATATTCCGACCATACATAACCGTTCACCCGAACATAGCACTGCTTAACGGTAAGACCTTAGCCTGTCCGAATTGCGGAAGTGAGAACATAGTTCGTGAAGGCTATAAAATAACAAGAGTAAATAAAATGCAACAATACAGATGTAAAGACTGCGGGGCGTGGGGTTCTGCTCCGGTTAAGAAGAACGAACAAACTCAAAAAATAACACAAGTAAGATGAAAAAAATAAAAGAATTTTTCTACTCTCTCCGTTTAATGAATTGGAATCCCCTTTACTGGAGAGACCAGTATTATAGATTAATCGGTAGCCAAGAGGCGTATGCAAAGGTAAAAAATAACGAACTCGCTAACAAAGTAATAGCACAGCAGAAATTACTTGACGATTTTAATGAACGTACCACTTACGAAATGCAATTCGAAAACCATTTACAGAACAACAAAAAGGAGTTATTTAAAGCGTATTACAGGGAGAGAAAAAGGTATTCTAAAAAGATAGGTGTGATTGATTGAAAGACCTTGCACACGAAAAATTTGAAGTCGCAATTTGCGACCTCAAAGAACACTTTGAAAGATGCTTTGAACTATTCAAGCCCTGTTTAGATACGAGAGCAATTATTAAAATCGGTTCTAAAAAATTCCGCGTCTATGACGAACGAAATGATTTAGTGTTTTTAGAATTAGATATGATAGATAAAAAAGCATTTATAAAATATTTCGAAGAGAAGGGAATAAGGTTTGTTAAAAAGTAACCTTACAATATACCAGCAACAAATATTCGACTTAATGCGAACTAAAACTTATTGCAAGAAAAAGAACGTAATATATTTCACAGATAAGTACGATGAAGATTTCATTCACGCGTTGTATTGCACCGACGAAGATTTCGAGGCGGTGAAAAAAGGGTTTAAAAATAGGACTTGACAAACGGGGCGATAGGGGGTATATTGAATAAATTATTAAATTTAAAAAATGAGCGGAAAGAAAAGAATATACGGTTTTAACAAGCACGGCATAATGGTTTGCGAGCAAGACAACTGCATCCTCTTGTTGCACGATGGGGATTTTGTTGTACTTGAAAGGGGAACGCCAACGGATGACATTACAAAGGAAGGGTTTTGGGAGATGTTTTATAACGGCGAAGACACGCACATAATTGAATCTATACGGAAGAACGAGGCGGGTTTAATTTGAATGGATATTAACCAATTACAGCGAAGAAGGTCAAACCATACTCGACCCCTTTTCTGGTTCTGGCACGACTGCAATCGCCTGTCATAACCTTAACCGAAATTTCATCTGCGTTGAACCTGACGAAGAGTACCATAGAAAGAGTGTAGAAAGATACAACAAGCATATACAGCAGTTGAAACCCCTATAAACACTGCATTCAAACGAGTTCCCGAAAAATAAAATAAATTTTTTAATCCTGATTTTTTTCTATTGACAATTATTCTATTTGTAATTAAGTTACAATAGAATTAATTATTATATGAAACTTGCTGAACAAAATAGAAACTACAATTATTCTATCTTTGAAAACTTCGAAACCGAAAAGGAAAGAATAATAAGTCTGTTAATGCAAGGAGAATACACTGCTCCCGAATTATCAAGGCTAACAGGAATAAAAGAAAGCAACGTAAGGCGGGCGTGTTCTAATCTATCCAATCGAGATATGCTATTAAGGGAACTGCCAGCAAGAAGAGATATAATCTCGAATAAATTGAATATAGTATATAAACTAAAATAGAAAGGAAAAGGAAATGATTGTTTTTTCTTTAGTTGTGTGCGTAACGGTGGCGATAATGCTTGTCGCCTTCGTAATCTTGGGGGTGGATGATGAAGATGTGCGGTGGGCGATATTTGTGTGTGTTGTCTTTCTCGTTGCGTTTTCGTCGATAGTGGCTTCAATCACAACCGCCGACTCTGTTTCTCAATACTATTACAAAAGAGGGCAGGTGGATGTTTTAAACGGCAACGCAAAATACCATCTTGTTAAGCAACCGAGTGGCGAAACAATCTACGAAGAAATAAAATAATTCACAAACCAAACACAGAAAGGAATCAAAAATGAAAGTAGGCGACAAAGTAAGATTAGCGGAGGGGTTGGAGGACGAGAAACAATATGACGGGTTAAACGCATACTTCAAGGACTATATGCACTTTTCGGGAGAAAAAACGATTATCAAGAAAACCAGCGGTGGGCAGTTTTACCTTGACGGGGAAGAGGATTTTTTGTACACACCCTCAATGCTCGTCCCCGTAGAAGCAAAACAATCCGACCTCGACGAAAAACTAAAAGCACTAATTAAAGAACGCCACTGTTTAATGATTTATTACAACCCAACCGAAGAAACGGTGTCTTTAAACTTTCCGTTAAAACAAGGTAAGTTGTATCACGCTGAAACAGTCTCTGAACTGCTTGAAAAAGTAGTCGCGGATTATCAACCTAAATCTGGACTGTTAAGCGATTTAGGTAATGCGTTGAATCCTGAATTTTTAAGGGGGAGGGTGTGATGAAAAAGAAAATAGAAAGGTTTATAGCACGGTGTCAGGTCAGAATTGATTTTATGGTTTATGAAATAAATAACGGATTATGCCCGTCTGAAATTATTCAAGAAATGTACAAAACACGCATAGCAACATTAAGCGGAGTTATCTCCGACCTCAAAAACTTAATCTCGGAGGATAACTAAATGGCTAAATACACATATTGTAAAATATGCAATGCGTTTCATTATGACAATGAAAATTGCCCGCCCGTGTTTTTTATCTTTCACGAGGAGTATATGGGTAACGAAAGCCAAAAAATACACGCTTGCGGTTTTGAAGAAGCGGCAGAAAAATACGCAGAACATTACGATTCTCAAGGCGACTATAATTTAGCAAATGGTAACGAAATAACCGTAACTGTGCAAGACGAAAAAGGCGAACAAAGAAGGTTTAAACTTTCAGCAGAGCCGACGGTAAACTATTCAGCCGAAGAAATAGAAAGCGAGGATAACTAAATGGCATTCCCCGAAACATATTTTACGCCCGAAAAGAAAATGAAAACGTGTCCAAGGTGTAAGGGAGAGGGCTATATTAAAAAAGAATATTTGCGTTTCCGGTTTTTTGGCGGAAGCAAATACGAATCGGTTGAAATTACCTGTCCCCGCTGTGGCGGTGAGGGCAAAGTCGAAACAGACTTCTTCGATGAAGTTGACAGGGCTTATGATGAAATCAAACATTCAAAAAATTAAATAAAACTATGGAAACAAAAAAACAAGAATTGAGTATCTTTCAGGCGATGGCGAAAATCACGTCAGAGGTTGAGGCAATTGGAAAAAACAAGATTAACGAACAACAAAGATATAAGTTCAGGGGTATTGATGACCTTTACAATACCTTGCACGGACTTTATGGTAAATATGGGATAACAATCACGTCCGAGCCTGTAAACTCTTTAAGAGAGGAAAGGACAACAAAAAACGGC
>JBAYMZ010000154.1:0-4367 GCA_041663385.1 Candidatus Omnitrophota bacterium | reverse complement strand
TTACAAAGCTATAATTGACGCCCTGCGCACGATAGGTGATACAAAGATACTTTCCAGCCCGCGAATCATGGTCATGAATAACCAGGAAGCAAAAATACTTGTCGGAACAAAAGACGCTTACATAACCTCAACGGTAACCCAGACCGAAGGCAATGCCGTTACTGCCGAATCGGTTAACTTTGTCGAAACCGGCATAAAGCTTTTTGTCACTCCAGTAATTAACAGCAAAGGTTTTGTCACCATGAAAATAAAACCTGAAGTAAGCTCAGCGGAAACAAAAACTATTATTTCTCAGGACAAAAGAACCGAAGTCCCGATCGTAACTTCTTCCGAAACAGAAACAACCGTTATGGTAAAAGATGGAGTAACCATAATTATAGGCGGCTTAAGAAAAGATGAACACAAAAAAACTGTTAAAAAGGTACCGATATTAGGAGACATACCCGGATTACGATATTTTTTCAGCAGCACATCTGATGAAATTAATAAAACCGATTTGATAATTCTCTTAACCCCGCACATAATGTCCGGGGAGTCGGCATACATCGACTTTGCCCAAATACAGCCCCAAGATGGCGCAGTAGTTAATATGGTCGGCGGAAATATAGTGAGTGAACGTATAGTGGATCCGAAAAATAAAATACCCGGCCAGATACAGCCGGAAGATTATTACAGCCTGGTAAATAACCGCGTCAAAGAAATGGGATTATTCGCCAGGCCCCTCAAAGAAAAAGGAGAAGTAGAGATCGCGTTCACTTTATCCGATAACGGCACGCTGCTGGATGAACCCTATATTTCAAAAAGCAGTAACCCTGGGCTTGATCTTTACGCATTAAAAGCCCTGGAACAAGCACTGCCGTTTCCGCCTTTTCCCAAGGATGTCGCCCAAAAAAGCAAGAAATTCAAAATAACGCTTATTTATTAACAAAAGGTTGACTGCCAACAAATCCGCATTACCCTAATTCGCGCTATCATTTTTATTACTTTAAAAAATAATTTTTTAGTGTATAATATAGCTTCATTATTAACGATTCTCAGCCGCGCTTTGCGGCAACCAACACCATATTAATACGATGGAAGACAAACTGACAAAAATAGTATCTCTATGTAAAAGGCGTGGGTTTGTATTTGGCGGCTCCGAAATCTACGGCGGGCTTTCGAGTGTATGGGATTATGGGCCGCTTGGAGCGAAATTAAAAAAGCGCATTAAAGATATTTGGTGGAGCACCTACGTTGAGAAGAGAGAAGACATTCTTGGCCTTGATAGCAGTATCATAATGCACGAAGATGTTTTTAAGGCCTCAGGCCACTTAGAAGGTTTTACTGATTCGCTCGTCGACTGCCCAAAATGTAAGAAACGTTTCCGCATTGACAAACTTGAAAAGAAAAGCGACAACCTATATATCTGCGCTGAATGCAAAACTGACATCGATACCCAGAAATCAAAAGCCCGCAAATTCAATTTGATGCTTAAAACCAACGTCAGCGCAACCGAAGATGATCCTTATTATGGTTATCTGCGTCCTGAAACCGCGCAAGGCATTTTTGTAAACTTCTTAAACGTTTTAAATTCATCACACAAAAAACTCCCCCTTGGAATCGCTCAAATCGGAAAAGCATTTCGGAACGAAGTTACTACGGGAAGTTTTATTTTTAGAATGAAAGAATTCGAACAGATGGAAATAGAGTATTTTGTAAAACCCGCTGAGGCTGATAAAGCCTATCAATACTGGGTAAAAGAACGGCATGATTTTTACATTTCAAAAATCGGATTAAAAAACGAAAATATCCGCCTGCGTGAACATGCTAAAGACGAGCTTGCCCATTACGCAAAAGCCTGCACAGATATTGAATACAATTTCCCTTTTGGTTTTAGCGAACTTGAAGGCATTGCCAACCGGGGAAATTTTGATTTAACCGAACACGGCCGCGTCAGCAAAAAAGACCTTTCATTTTTTGACGAACAAACCAAAGAAAAAGTTGTTCCATATGTTATTGAGCCATCAGCCGGAGTTGACCGAACATTTTTCGCGGTAATTTGCGATGCCTATCAGGAAGAAGAGGTCAACGGTAAAACCAGAGTGGTGCTAAAACTAAGCAGCGCACTTGCGCCATATCAGGCAGCAATCTTCCCGCTTTTAAAGAACCGGCCCGAGCTGGTTAGCCTTGCAAAAAAGATTTTTTATGATATAAAAGATGAACTACCTGCTTTATATGACGATACAGGCGCAATCGGAAAATTGTATCGTCGTCAAGACGAAATCGGCACTCCCGTATGCATAACCGTAGACGTAGAAAGCCTTAGCGATAAGAAAGTTACTGTACGTGACAGGGATACAATGAAGCAGGAAAGAATAGGCGTAGACAACGTTCTTAATTTCATAAAAGAACGCAATAAGAAATAGTCCATAGTTGATAGTTCATAGATTGAAACTGTGATTGTGGACTAAAAATAAGGAGGAATGGCATCATGGCGAAAAAGTATGTGTATTCATTTGGCGGAGGAAAAGCTGACGGCAACGAAAGCATGAAGAATCTTCTTGGCGGAAAAGGCGCCAATCTTTGTGAAATGGCCGGGCATAAGGATTTACGTTTACCGGTTCCTCCTGGTTTTACCTGCACAACCGAAGTTTGTACGTATTATTATGACAACAAACGTACTTATCCTAAAACTCTTAAGGATGAAGTCGCAAAAGCTTTGAAAAAAGTCGAAACCTTAATGGGCAAAAAGTTTGGTGATGTCAATAACCCATTACTGGTTTCTGTACGTTCCGGCGCAAGAAAGTCAATGCCGGGCATGATGGAAACCGTTCTCAATGTAGGACTTACCGAAAAAACCATACCCGGGTTAATTAAACACACAAAAAATGAGCGCTTCGTTTATGACGCCTACAGACGTTTGATTATGATGTATTCCGATGTCGTCATGGAAAAAGCCGCCGGCATTGAGCCTGAAGGCGATGACATGGGCATTCGTAAACAGCTGGAAAAAATAATGTCGGAAATGAAAAATAAAAAAGGCGCTAAAAGCGATACCGACCTTAACGCCAGCGATTTAAAAACTCTTTGCGCCGCATTTAAAGCAAAAATAAAAGAAGTTTTGAAAAAGGATTTTCCTGATGAACCCATGGAACAATTATGGGGAGGAATTTCCGCAGTATTTCTTTCCTGGAATGGAAAAAGAGCTATATCCTACAGACGCATTGAAAACATACCTCATGAATGGGGAACAGCAGTCAACGTGCAATCAATGGTCTTTGGGAACATGGGCGAAAATAGCGCAACCGGTGTTGCTTTTACAAGAAATCCCGGCAACGGAGAAAATGCATTTTACGGCGAATACCTGATAGATGCCCAGGGTGAAGACGTAGTTGCCGGAACACGCACACCTGCCCCGGTAAATGAATATTCAAAAAGCGAACACAACAAAGAACTCTTAAGTTTAGAAAAAGGCATGCCGAAAATTTATAAAGAGCTCGTTGATATCAGAAATCGCCTGGAAAAACATTATCACGATATGCTTGATATAGAATTCACCATTGAGAACGGAATCCTTTATATGCTTCAATGCCGTGTCGGCAAACGTAACGGCCCCGCAGCGATAAAGATGGCTGTGGATATGGTCAAAGAAAAACTTACCAACAAAGAATCAGCAATCACGCGCGTAACTCCAGCACAACTTGATGAATTGCTTCATCCAATAATTGACCCCAAAGAAGAAATGTCCCGCAAACCTTTAGCTAAAGGCCTTCCTGCTGGTCCAGGCGGCGCTTCAGGCATGATCGTATTTAACGCAAATGACGCAGTGGCTTGGGCAAAGGCCGGAAAAAAAGTTATTCTCGTAAGAGAAGAAACAAACCCGGAAGACGTTGAAGGTATGCGCGCAGCGCAAGCAATACTTACTGCAAGAGGAGGAATGACTTCTCACGCCGCACTTGTTGCCAGAGGATGGGGTAAATGTTGTATTGTTGGATGCTCTAATCTGCATGTTGATTATGCCTCAAAAACACTTAAAATCGGCGATAAAACCTACCAAGAAGGCCAATGGCTAACCTTAAACGGCACCAAAGGAAATGTTTATGAAGGCCAACTTAAAATGATGGATGCTTCTTCAGAAAACAAAATCCTTTCTGAATTCCTAAAAATGTGCGACGGTATCCGGAAATTAAAAATACGCGCGAACGCCGACACACCTGAAGACGCAAAAAAAGCCCGCGATTTTGGCGCGGAAGGCATAGGCTTATTTAGAACCGAACACATGTTTTATGGAAAAGGTGCGGAACAACCATTGTTTTTACTTCGTAAAATGATTGTCTCAAAAACCGCAGAAGAAAGACGCAAAGCTTTAGCGGAACTTTTTCCTTATG
>JBAYMZ010000153.1:0-4406 GCA_041663385.1 Candidatus Omnitrophota bacterium | reverse complement strand
GCTTCTGCTTCTTTGGCTTCTGCTTCTTTGGCTTCTGCTTCTTTGGCTTCTGCTTCTTTGGCTTCTGCTTCTTTAGATGCCACCTCTTTAGCTACTGCCTCTTTAAACGTTGCATCTCTTTGCGCTTTACGCTGGGCATTTTTTTCTTCAATCGCTTTTTTTGCTTCTTCAATAATCTTAATCGCTTTCTTTTCGCCTATCCCCTTTAATTTTGAAAGATCTTCCGCGCTAATCCTTGCTATTTTATCCAAACTTGCATACCCGGCACCAACTAAAATCGCCGCTAACTTTTTACCGATATTTTTTAACTGTAAAACATCATTAACTTCTTCCTCTATAGCCTCACGGGAACGCACATCTATTTCCCAACCAACGAGCCTTGAGGCCAGGCGCACATTTTGCCCACGTTTTCCAATAGCAAGCGAAAGCTGGTCGCTGGCTACAAGAACTTTTGCCCGCTTAACTTCTCTGTCGATTTCAATTCTTGAAATGACTGCCGGAGCAAGCGCGGCCTTAATAAATTCTTTTATATCATCACTGAATCTGACAATATCTATTTTTTCCCCGCGTAACTCTTCAATTATATTTTTCACCCTGGAACCTCGCATGCCAACGCAGGCCCCCACGCAATCCACTTTATCATCCTTGGAAAAAACCGCTATTTTTGTCCTTTCTCCCGCTTCTCTCGCTATTGACCTTACTTCTACAACTCCTTCAAAAATCTCCGGAACCTCAAGCTCAAAAAGTTTCTTTACAAGCCCCTCATGCTTTCTGGAAAGAATTATCTGCGTTCCTTTATCTTTCTTAACCTCATAAACAAAAGCTTTCACCCTTTCTCCAAGCCTGAATCTGTCTGTGGGCGAAAGAAAAGAATAAGGAATAATGCCTTCAGCTTTCCCCATAAGATCTAAAATTATTGCTTTTTGCTCAATGCGATAAACTATTCCGCTTACGATATCCCCTTCCTTCTTTTTAAACTCATTATAAACATTGTCTTTCTCGGCTTCTCTTATTTTCTGAATAATCACTTGCCTTGCGGTTTGCGCGGCAATGCGACCGAATTCTTTTGAAACTATTTCCTTATCCGCAATATACACACGGATATCGCCCTTTAATGGGTCAATATCAACTTTTACGTCTTCGCTTACCGAAGTAATCTTTGCAATTTTTTTTGCCGCAACAAGCAACGCGTGTTTTACGGCCTCAAGAAGAACATTTTTATCTAACCCCTTCTCTCTTTCTAATTGTTCAAGGACTGTTATAAATTCCTTATTCATTTATTATCCCTCCAGTTTTTCTTTTCCTAAATTAATTTTTTCAAAATCAATAATATAATTTTTCCCTTTTGCTTCTAACGTCAAAACCTGCTCTGAAACGTCAGAAATTTTACCTTCAAAGTACATTTTTCCATCTAAAGGCGCTTTTGGCCAAACGCCGACAATTTTACCAATCATCCTTGCAAAATCTTTATACGTTTTTAAAGACCGGCCGAGGCCTGGAGAATCCACTTCAACGATAAAATCAGCCCCAAGAATATTACTTTCTTCAAGAAACTTAACAATCCTTTTATTGAGCATCGCGCATTTTTCTACAGTTATGCCGCCATTAGCATAATCAACCAGGCAACACAGCCGGTAATCTCCGGAACAAAAGACAAGTTTAGCGTCAATTAATTCAACGCCATCTTCGCTTAGGATTTTTTCAATTTTCCCCTTCCCTTCACTGTGAAAATTATCGATTATATTCACCCAGCCCTTCCTTTTTTACCCAGCCCTTCTTTGTTATACTTTTTCTCTTTTTTAGGAAGGGCTGGGTTCATTTTAATCGCAAAAACGCAAAGTATTTTTTGCGGCTTTGCGGTGTAAACTATCATTTCCCATAAGCTTCTTTTAAAAAATTTATAAGCTCTTCTTCACTAAAATTATGTTTTTCTTTAGTCTTCCTGATTTCCAGATCAATTTTTCCTGAACTTGTATAATTTTTCCCCATAATTACGATATAGGGATTACCAAGTAAATATGCGTCGTTAAATTTTACCCCAGCGCCATCATTTCTTTCATCAACCAGCACTTTCAATCCTAACCGTTCAAGTTTATCGCCCAAAGCTATAGCGTTATCTTTCAAATTTTCGGAAAGAACAACAAGACTAACATCAAAGGGGCTCACAGATTTTGGCCAAATTATTCCTTTTTCATCATAATTCGTTTCAACAATAGCCGAAAGAAGCCGGCTTACGCCTATACCGTAACAGCCCATAATCACCGGTTTTCTTGCGCCATCTTTATCAACAAAAAGCGCTTCCTGCGCCAGAGAATATTTAGTCCCAAGCTTAAAAACATGGCCAATTTCTATCATCCGTTTCTCGGTTAATTTCGCTGCGCAATCAAGACAATTCTCCTTTTCTTTAAAATATTTACCGCATTTTTCGCAATACAAAAGAATATCTTCTCCGATTTCCGCCTGAACCATAAACTCATGAGAAGCGTTGCCGCCCATTGGACCGGAATCGGCTTCTATAGTTATAAACTTTAAGCCACATTCATTAAATATATTTTCATAAGCCGAAAACATTTTTTTATAGTTTTCGCCTAAGCCATCCTCATCCGCGTCAAAGCTATAAGCATCTTTCATAATAAACTCACAAGCCCTCACCACGCCAAATCTCGGCCGCACCTCATCTCTATATTTTGTCTGTATCTGATACAATATGCGCGGAAGCTGCTTATAGGATAAAACAAACTTTTTAACGATTTCCGTAATTTCCTCTTCATGAGTGGGGCCTAAACATAGATTACGGTTCTTTCTGTCTTTGAATTTAAACATTACCTCGGAAAGCACCTGATCGCGGCCGGTTTTTTGCCACATTTCAATCGGCTGAAGAGCGCTCATAAGAAGCTCCTCTGCGCCGGCTAAATTCATATTTTTCCTGATTACATTGCTTATATTTTCCAAAACCCTAAATCCCAAAGGCAAATACGAATATATCCCGGAAGAAATCATTGATAGATATGACCCCTTCAAAAGCAGTTTATGACTAACGCATTCCGCTGTCTTAGGGTCATCCCTTAATGTAAAAATAAAACTTTTTGAATATAGCATAGTAAATAAATTTAATTTCTAATCCCTAATGACAAATGACTAATTAATGTCTAATTCCCCAATGTCTAAACTAACTTTAGACATTAAGACATTTAAAAATTAATTCATCATTAGTAATTAGGCATTCGTCATTTTTCTGTAAAGATACTTTCGTCTATCTCAATTCCTTTTTTCTTAAATATCGGCAAAAATCCCGGCGCGCCTTTTGCCTTAAAAGAACCCACTACATGCTTTTCTTCGTCCACTTTTTCTATTTCATAACGGAAAATATCTTTAAGAATAACCTCATCCTCTTCCAGGCGATCAATTACTTCGGTTATATAGGTTATCTTTCTTGAACCATCCGTAAGCTGGTCATGCTGGACGATCAGATCAACTCCTGAAGCAACTTGCTTTCTTATCGCCCAAACCGGCATATTTAATCCGGCATAAAGGGCGGTTGTCTCAAGACG
This sequence comes from Candidatus Omnitrophota bacterium, assembly GCA_041663385.1. GTDB lineage: Bacteria > Omnitrophota > Gorgyraeia > Duberdicusellales > 4484-171 > JAJYOP01. The sequence goes on along the minus strand of JBAYMZ010000153.1, from coordinate 855 downwards.
AGTAAGCGCGTCAAACGGGCTTGACGCGTGGATTACGGCAAGACAGCCGCGATGGCCGCTATTTAGGGCCTGCAAATAATCCATAGACTCTGCGCCTCTTATTTCACCAAGAATAATTCGCGTTGGCCTCATACGCAAGGTATTAATAAACAAATCCCTTATACTGATTTCTCCTTTTCCTTCTATATTTTGCGGGCGGGTCAATAGCCTTACAACGTGTTCCTGCCGAAGAGTAAGTTCAAGGGTATCTTCGATTACGATTATTCTCTCCTGTGGATTTATATAGGAAGATAAAACTTCCAAAGTGGTTGTTTTACCACTTCCGGTTGCGCCGGAAAAAAGAATATTCACTTTCGCTTTTATACAAGCAACTAAAAACTTCGCCATCCTCTGGTCAATTGTTCCGAGCTCAACTAAATTTTCTATTACGCTTATACTGCGTAAAAATTTTCTAATCGTAACCGTCGCTCCTCCTACTGAAAGCGGTGGAATTATAACGTTTACGCGTGAACCATCTTTTAATGAAAAATCAACATACGGATACGATTCATCAACGCGCCGAGCAGCAGGAATAAGCATTTTTTCTATACTGTGGCGCAAATGCGTCTCATCATCAAATTTAACATCTGTAACGACTTTTTTTCCGTTTTTTTCCATATATATTTTATACGGGCCATTAATCATTATCTCGGTAACTTCCGGGTCATTCATAAGTTTCTGAAGCGGGCCCCAGCCAAGGAATTCATCACATAATTCTTTAATGACTGCTTCCTTTAATTGAGCCTCAATAACGCGCGCTTTTTCCTTTTCCCAATATTCAAAAATTTTTGTTATCCGGTCACGGACAAGCTCTTC
>JBAYMZ010000152.1:0-4409 GCA_041663385.1 Candidatus Omnitrophota bacterium | reverse complement strand
TTTTAATCTTGTTTACTTATTCGGGCCGGAATACGAACACAATAACCATTCAAACCGCAACCTGATTGATTTTGTGGCGACATATAAGCCTTTGGAAAAATTGACTTTCAAGGTAAATACGGATTATGGATATGAAGATAACCTTGAAGGAGCCTATGGCGTAAACGGCAAAGATAGCGGCGATTGGTTTGGTGTTGCCGGTTATGTCCGTTATGATGTAAATAGCTGGCTTAGTTTTTCTAACCGGACGGAATATTTCAATGATCCGGATGGATTGCGTAATGTCGGCAGTTTGAGCACAGCCTTGGCTCAGGATATTTGGGAAAATACTTTGACGATGGAGTTGCGCCCGTTTAAAAATATTATCACACGGCTGGAATACCGTTATGACCAGTCCAGTAAAGATATTTTCACAAAGGATAATTCTAATGCTGTTGCTCATCAGAGCACTATTGGGTTTGAAACAATCTATGCGTTTTAAGCATGAATATGTTTGAAGAGCATACAGCTAATTTTTTAGATCCCATTGCTAAGGTTTGGTCGCACAGTTCGATTTTGGGCATCTCCGGCATCCGTAAAAAGAAAAAAGTGTCTTTACGGGTAAGGAAAGCGAAAAAACGTAAGACTGCTATATAGAATTTCGCTTTAAAAGAGCCCAAAATCGTGGTTACCAAAGCTTAAAGCCGCTTACTTGTATATATGTAGCAAAGTGATGCATATTTAGGCACGTTGTAGTGCTAAATTAGGCAAATAGTTTCGAAGAATACGAACATAGGCGTTCGTTAGGCCAATTGATGGCCTGGCGAACGCTTTTTTATTTTAAGGAGGTATAAAATGGCAGTCAGACAAGAGGCTTTATTTAAACTTAATGGAATCCAATTAGAAAAAGTAAATTTACCCAAAAAGGTTTCAACCTATTTTGGCGAAAATACTTTTAATCTTGAAACCATGCAAAAGCATATTTCTAAAGAAACTTTTGCTGCGTTTAAGGTTTGGATGTCGGAAGGTAAAACCATTAGCATTGAGCAGGCCAATGAGATTGCAAATGCAATGAAGGATTGGGCCAGCGCTAAAGGTGCAACATATTATACCCATTGGTTCCAGCCAATGACCGGCCTCACCGCGGAAAAGCACGATAGTTTTATTTCTATTACCGGACCGGGAAAAGTAATCGAGAAATTTTCCGGAAATAAATTAATTCAAGGCGAGCCTGATGCTTCTAGTTTTCCGTCAGGCGGAATTCGCGCCACCTTTGAAGCGCGCGGTTATACTGCCTGGGATCCTTCAAGCCCGGCTTTTATTATTGAAAGTAAGCTTGGCAAAACTCTCTGCATACCTACGATATTTATCTCTTATCACGGCGAAGCGCTGGACAAGAAACTTCCTTTGCTTCGTTCTGATGAAGCATTAAACAAAGCCGCGTTAAGGTTACTCGAGCTTTTTGGCCATAAAGATGTCAAAAAAGTATTTTCCACCTGCGGCCCGGAACAGGAATATTTTTTAATCGATAAAAATTATTACAATTTGCGCCAGGATTTAATTATGGCCGGCAGAACTTTAATTGGAGCATCTTCTCCTAAAGGCCAGCAGCTTGAAGACCAGTATTTTGGCACAATTAAAGAAAGAGTTTTGAATTTTATGTATGAGGTGGCAGAGGAGGCCTACAAATTAGGCATTCCTGTCTTAACCCGTCATAACGAAGTTGCTCCGCATCAGTATGAATTTGCACCGATATTTGAAGAATCAAATTTAGCCGCTGATCATAATCAGCTTTTAATGGATTTAATGAAAAAAGTTGCTCTCCGGCATGGCATGGTTTGTCTTTTGCATGAAAAACCATTTGCCGGCATTAACGGAAGCGGAAAACATTTAAACTGGTCTTTGGCCGACAGTAACGGCAATAATTTGCTTAATCCGGGTGAGACTCCGGAAGATAATTTACAATTTCTTGCTGTACTTGCGGCGGTACTGCGCGCGGTATATGCTCACTCGGATATGCTCCGGGCAAGTGTGGCTATGGCCGGAAATGAACATCGTCTTGGCGCGAACGAAGCTCCCCCGGCGATTATTAGCGTATTTCTTGGCGAACAGCTTTCCAATATCCTTGACGCCCTGATTAAAGGCGCGAAAAAAACAGTTTCCAAACAGGACATCATTGATTTAGGGGTAGCCAGGCTTCCAAAGTTTAATAAAGATTCAACCGACAGGAACCGTACTTCGCCATTTGCTTTTACCGGAAATAAATTTGAATTCCGCGCTGTTGGTTCATCACAGAATATCTCTACATCTATCGCCGTGATCAATACTATTGTTGCCGAAAGCCTTGATTATGTTGCGGAAAAAATAAAGAAAGCAGCAGGCAGCAATAGAGATTTTAATAAAGCGGTTTTGCAGGTAGTTGCGGAAGTTGCCAAGGATACCGAAAAAATCCGTTTCGAAGGAAACAATTACGCTCCGGAATGGGTAACCGAAGCCAAAAAAAGAGGCCTTCCTAACATCGCTTCAACCTGTGAAGCATTGGAAGCGTTCACAAAAAAAGAAAATATCGCGATGTTTGAAAAGTATAAAGTATTTACCAAAGAAGAAATGGTTGCGCGTTACCACATCTGGGTGCACACCTATACTTTGATTTTGGAAATTGAGGCAAACACTCTTAATGAAATGGTTAATGCCAGCGTTATCCCGGCGAGCTTGGAATACGCAAAAATGCTTGAGGATAATCTCATGCAAATTTTAGCGCTTACCAAAACTGCCGGCATTAAATTTGATAAAAAAGCTGTTGATGATCAGAAGGATCACCTTAGCGAGGTTGTTTCCAAGATTTATTACGTCCGGCGCAATGCTAAGGAATTAGTTAAACTGCTTGAGAAGGCAGCTAAGCTTGACGCAGAAGACAAAGGCAATCTCTATTTCGAAGAGTTAAAGCCATTAATGGAACACATTAGAAAGCACGTTGACGATTTAGAATGCGTCATCTCTGATGAGCATTGGGATTTACCGAAGTATCGAGAGATGCTGTTTTTAAAATAGAAATAAGTTTAAGGTTGAGGCTAAGGTTGAGGCGCAAATTCGCGCCTCAACCTAAACCTTAACCTCAGCCTTAACCTTCTTGCTCATATGATTTTAATGATAAAACACGCCCGGACTGAAGGCCCGGGGACATTGGGGGAGTTTTTTAAAGCGACCTCCTGGGAAATCAGGGTCACGGAATTATGGAATAAAGCGCTCTTGCCGCGCATCAACGATTGCGAAGCAATAATTTCACTCGGCGGCCCAATGAATGTTTACGAAACAGAAAAGTATTCGTTCTTAAAGAAAGAAGAAGAGTTTTTAATCAAGGCGCTTGAGAAAAATATACCGATTCTGGGGATTTGTCTGGGCGCCCAGCTTCTCGCGAAGGCCAGTGGAGCCAAAGTAATCAAGGCCAAGCACAAAGAAATCGGCTGGTACGAGGTTAAATTGACCACTGAAGGAAAACAAGACCCGCTCTTTAGGAATATGGTTAAAAATTTGGAAGTTTTCCAGTGGCACGAAGATTCATTCGGCGTGCCTAAGCAGGCAGAGCTTCTGGCAACTTCCGGCACCTGTAAAAATCAGGCGATACGTGTTGGTAAAAACGCCTGGGGCCTGCAGTATCATCCGGAAATGACCGCTGAAATGATTAACTGTTGGTTTGGCAAAAAAGAAAATTCAGCGAAAGATAAGGCCCTGCTTGATTATTATCAGAAAAGAAATCTTTACGAAGCCCAGGCGCGCCTGATGTATTTTAACTTTTCACGGATAATCGCCGGCTAAATTTTTTTGTCTTTTAATGCCCACTCTTTGGGCAAAAAAGATGAGGTATAAAGCATGATGACACTAGTATTGGTTGAAGAAGAAAAAAGGATTTACGATTTATTTGCAGGGGTCTTGCGTCAGGCAGGTTTTTCTTTTGTTGATGAACCGGCATCCGGCGGCCTGATAAAGATTATTAAGCGCATTGGCCAGCAGAATAATGGCTTGGGGGTAAATTTTCTTGATTCTGTCAGCCAGATCACCAAGGCTAATGGTGGAGAACTTTATAAGCTAAGCATTATGGAGATGGAGAAAGATTTGATTTCATCGGTGCTTGCGCGTACCGACGGCAACCAGCTCAAAGCGGCAAAGATTTTAGGCATAAATCGTAATACTTTAAGGTCGAAGATTAAGAAGTTGGGGATTAATACAGAACAATGGAAAATTTATTGACACTTTGACACCCTGACACCTTGACACTAATTGGTGTCATAGTGTCAAAGTATCAAAGTGTCAAGGATGAATCTATGAATAACAACGGATTTCCCAAACCACAAGGCCTCTACGACCCGCAATTCGAGCACGACTCCTGCGGTGTTGGGTTTTTGTGCAATATAAAGGGCGAGAAAACTAAT
>JBAYMZ010000151.1:0-4441 GCA_041663385.1 Candidatus Omnitrophota bacterium | reverse complement strand
TGTAAAAGAAGGCAATAGCTATAAGATTTCTAAACATTTAAGGGAGATGTGTATTTTTTCAAAACAGAATGTGTTTGGTGATCCGCCTTTTTCTAACATAGATCTTGTGAGCTGTCGCAATATGCTTATATACTTTCAGCCTGCCCTGCAGAAGAAAGTATTTCACAATTTTCATTACAGTTTACGCCCGGGGAGTTTTCTTGTTTTGGGAAATTCAGAATCCGCGTCCGGCTACTCAAATCTTTTTAAAAGCTTTGACCGGAAAAATAAAATTTTTGTAAAAAAATATGTATCAATAAAATCTATGTTTAAATTGAGCCAGAATTATTATCCGTTAAAGAAATCAGAAGGCGGGACAAAGTCTGGTATAAATATCAGAAAAGAAGTTGATGTCAGCGGCCTGGCTGATCAGATTTTACTTAAAGAATGCGCGCCTTGCGGGGTGTTAATTGATAGTAGCATGGAAGTTGTTCAGTTCCGCGGCCATACCGGCCGTTTCCTTGAATCAGGCGCGGGCAGGCCGAATCTTGATATATTTAAATTGGCGCGGGAAGGATTGCTTATGCCTTTACGCTCGGTGATATATCAGGTAAAGAAGACAAAGCATACAGTAAAAAAAGAAGTGGATAACGTATCGTGTGATGGCCGCAAAATATCTGTTAGCATTGTCGTTATCCCTATTAAGCCTGCTAATCTTAAAGATGAATTTTATCTTGTGCTTTTTAATGAAATTGATAGGACGGCTGAGTCTAAGAATTTACCAAGAACTACCGGGAAAATACCTTTAAAAATAATATCTGATAAAAAAGAAAGCTACGTAAGGGATCTTGAAAAAGAACTTACTGAAACAAAAGAATATTTACAAACAGTAATCGAAGAGCAGGAAAACGCTAACGAAGAAATTAAAACCGCTAACGAGGAAATACTTTCAAGCAATGAAGAACTGCAGTCTACCAATGAGGAGCTTGAAACTGCGAAAGAAGAACTTCAATCTTCTAATGAAGAGCTTATGACTACTAATGAGGAGCTGCAGAACCGTAATTTAGAAGTGTCATTATTAAACAACGATTTGATAAATCTCTTTGGTAGCATTAATATCCCGATTGTTATGATGGGGACAGATCTTATGATACGCAGAGTTACTCCTCAGGCAGATAAAGTGCTTAACATAACTTTTTCTGATTTGGGCAGGCCAATTGGCAGGGTCAAGCTTAATGTGGATATTCCTGATTTTGAAAAAACTCTTTACGGTGTGATAGAGTCGCTTCATCCAAAAATATTTGAAGCTCAGGATAAACAGGGATGCTGGTATTCGGTATATATCCGGCCATACCGGACCATAGATAATAAGATTGACGGTGTGGTTGCTGTTTTTGTTGATATCACCGCAAGTAGGAAAGCTGCGCAAGCGATTGAAGAAGCGCGTATTTATGCCGACAGCATTATTGAAACAGTGCAAGAGTCTTTGCTTGTGGTGGATGATGAATTGAAAGTGGTTTCAGCCAATAAAGCGTTTTATCAGACTTTTAAAACTAACCCCAAAGAAACCAATGGGTGCTTTTTTTATGGCCTGGGTAATGGGCATTGGGACATTCCTAAACTACGACAAATCTTAAAGAATGGCTTTGCTAAAAAGAACAGTGTTACTGGTTATGAGATTGAACACAATTTTGATGTTATCGGGCACAAGATTATGCTTTTTAGCGCCTGTAGGCTTGCCAGTATGCACTTGACCCTCATTACTATTAACGATATTACTGAACGCAAAGTAATTGAAAGAGAATTAGTACGTGTTAAAGAAACGCAATTTAAGACACTTATGGAAAACCTTCCCGGAAAGGTATTTTTAAAAGACAGCAAATCGGTTTATATTTCTTGTAATGAGAGTTACGCAAAAGATTTAGGGGTCGCCCCGGAAGCGGTTGTAGGTAAAACTGATTATGAATTTTTTCCGACATACCTGGCAGAAAAATACAGGGCTGATGATAAAAGGGTTATAGAATCCGCTAAAATCGAAAATCTGGAAGAAGAATACGTTGTGATAGGTGACTATTTTAAGGAAGTAAAAAAATCAATTATCAACATAGTTAAAATTCCTGTTCGGGACAAGGCTGGAAATGTTATGGGGTTGTTTGGATTTTTCTGGGATATCACTGAGCGTAAAAAGGCTGAAGAGGAACTGCGTAATTTAAATAAGAGGATAGAATTCATACTGGGAGCTACAAAAACCGGGCTTGATGTCATCGATTCTGATTTTAACATGGTTTATATTAACCCGGAATGGCAAAAAATTTATGGAGACCCGACAGGTAGAAAATGTTATGAATATTTCATGGGTAAAGATAAAGTTTGCTCTAATTGCGGTATTGTAAAAGCATTGGAGACCAAGAATACCGTAGTTACCGAAGAAGTTTTAGTTAAGGAGAACAATCGGCCTGTGCAGATAACTACCATTCCGTTCCAGGATAAAGATGGTAATTGGCTGGTGGCAGAAGTAAATGTTGATATCTCTGAGCGTAAAAAGGCTGAAGAGCAGTTGCGGATAAGTGATAAAAAGATTCGGGCTCTTTTTGATCAGACTTTTCAGTTTATCGGTATGATGACCACGGATGGAAAGCTAATTGAGGCAAATAAAACAGCAATGCAATTTTCCGGAATTAATGAAGCAGATTGTATTGGTAAATTTTTCTGGGATACGCCCTGGTGGGTTCATTCCGAAGAGATGCAGAACAAACTTCGCGAAGCAGTAACAAAGGCCGCGTCAGGGGAACCTGTATGTTTTGAAGCTACTCATCTTGCTGCCGACAAGAGCTTACGCTATATAGATTTTTCGCTAAAACCCGTTAAAGATTTGGATGGAAAAGTAATTTTTCTTATTCCCGAAGGCCGGGACATCACTGAACATAAGAAGGCTGAAGAAGAGCTGAAAAAATACCATGATCATCTGGAAGAAATCGTTAAGGAAAAAACTAAAGCTATAGAGGAAAGTGAGAAAAGGTTTAAAGTGTTATTTGAAGACGCCAGGGATGGTATACTTTTGGTGGATATAGAGGCTAAAAAAGTCATTATGTGCAATAAAATGATGTGTAGTATGTTGAAATATACTGAAGAAGAATTAAAGCAACTTACCATAAATGATATTCATTTGGAAAAAGATTTATCGCAGGTTATGGATATTTTTAAGAAAATGGCGCAAGGGAAAGCCATGTTCGCCGAGAATGTTCCAATGCGAACAAAGGATGGGAGTATTTTTTATGCAGATGTTACTGCCTCGCAGATAAATTTCTCCGGCAATAACTATCTTATGGGTAATTTTCGTGATACTACCGAACGTAAAAAAATAGAAGCCGCGCTTACAGATACAATAAAAATAAAATCAAATTTTACCGGTATGGTTTCTCACGAATTAAGAACGCCTCTTGCCGCTATCAAGGAAGGCGTTGCTGTGGTTTTAGATAAGGTGACAGGGGTTGTCAATGAGGAACAAGTGAAGTATTTAAACATCGTTAAAAATAATGTAGATAGATTAGACAGGCTAATTACCGCGGTATTAGATTTTCAGAAACTTGAATCCGGAAAAATAGATTTTAATATAGAAGAGAGTTGTATGAATGAGTTAGTGACAGGTGTATACAACACAATGCTGGTTTTGTTCAAGAAGAAAGGTTTATCTTTTGAGCTCAAGCTTTGCGATAATCTTCCGAAAGCTCAATTCGATAAGGATAAAATTGTTCAAGTTTTAACGAATCTCGTAAATAATGCTTTTAAATTTACCGAAATAGGCGGCATAATTATTAGCACCAGCGTAAAAGGCAATTTTATTCAAGTAGAAGTTAAAGATTCCGGTATCGGTATTAAAAAAGAAAATATAGAAAAACTATTTCAGGAATTTACGCAGTTGCAGAGAAAAGTTGGAGGCACAGGCCTTGGTTTGTCTATTTGTAAAAAAATAATACTGGCACATAAGGGGGAAATTTGGGCAGAGTCAGAGTTTGGTAAGGGCACGGTTTTTTATTTTACTATTCCTATAGAGATAAAAAGGCTTGGAGAAATCCTTGTTGAAGAAGGTAAAATTAGCAATGAGGATCTAGAAAAAGCCCTCGAGAAACAAAAAAAAAATTACATAATTTCTTCTATTACAAGAAAACATTAGTAAGTTGCGAATGTTATGAAAGTTACGTAGCCCAACAGGCCACCCTGTTGGGTGGGTTACGAAGGTTACACTAAAATCACGAGGCCTTGAATGTAACATCCGTAACCTTCGTAACTTTCTGTAACCTACGTAACCTATAAAAGGGAGGGTTTTATGGCGAAAAGAATTCTTGTTATTGACGATGAGCCGGATATTATGGAAGTTGCAACAGTTAGATTGAAACATTTAGGATATGAAATTATACCTGCGGTTGATGCGGAGGACGCGATAGATTTTTTACAGAGGAAT
>JBAYMZ010000150.1:0-4447 GCA_041663385.1 Candidatus Omnitrophota bacterium | reverse complement strand
GTTATATAGGGCGAGTTACGCATTTTTAGGCGGTTTTTATCGTCCCTTTCCATTGTGCTCCCGGGGAAAAATTGCGTTTAGCGAATAATTCTTTTTTGGCTTATTATAAGTTTCATTGGAGAGGGAATTTAGACAACTTTAATGGATTACCAAAAAATAATCTGCCCTCTTTCCGACATTATCAAAATGTGATAGAATTCTACTGTTTTTTGGAGAGATTATTATGCATAAATACGATGTAATTGTTATAGGCGCAGGGCATGCCGGTATAGAAGCGGCTTATTCATCAGCAAAGCTTGGGCTTCGAACGCTAATTTTAACGCTTTCGCTTGATACTATCGGCAAGCTTTCCTGCAATCCTGCTGTCGGAGGCGTTTCCAAAGGGCATCTTGTCAGAGAAACAGATGCTTTAGGCGGGCTCATTGGCAGAATTGCCGATAGTTCCGCGATAAATTACAGAATTCTTAATAAAAGTAAAGGCAAAGCTGTCTGGTCCACACGAGCGCAAGTAGATATGTTTTTGTATCCATCTTTGGCAAGGCAATTTCTTGAAAACGAAAAAAATCTTGATATTTTACAGGCTAAAGTAAAGAAGCTTTTAGTTGTTAAGAAAAAAATAATTGGTATAGAAACAAATTTTGGTGAAATTTTTCACGCGAAAGCAGTAATTGTTTGCGCCGGGACTTTTTTGAAAAGCCTTATTCATATAGGAATGCAGAGTTACCCTGGAGGAAGGCTTGCAGAGGAATCAAGTGATGAATTATTTGAAAGTATAAGAAAGTTTGGAATTGTAACCAAACACTTTAAAACCGGAACGTGCGCTCGCCTCGACAAGCGAACGATTGATTTTTCGAAAATGATTGAACAACTGCCGGATCTTGATGCCAGCCCGTTTTCTTTTTTAAATAAAGAAATGCCAAAAGATCAATTAAGCTGCTTTATTACCTACACTAACGCGAAAACCCATAAAATAATTTTAAAAAATCTAAAACATTCGCCGCTTTATACAGGAAAAATTAAAGCAAGAGGTGTGAGGTATTGCCCGTCTTTAGAAGATAAGATAGTTAAGTTTAAGGATCACGAGAGGCACCAGGTTTTTATTGAGCCGGAGGGTAGAAACACTGTGGAAGTTTATCCTAATGGCGTATCTACTTCTTTGCCTTTTGATATTCAACTTGAATTTATACATACAATAGAGGGATTGGAAAAAGCAAAAGTTTTACGTCCCGGTTACGGTATCGAGCACGGCTTAATTGATGCCAGAGAGCTTGAACCCACGCTTGAGACAAGAAAGATAGAGGGGCTTTACTTTGCTGGCCAGGTTAACGGCACCACAGGCTACGAAGAGGCCGCCAGTCAGGGGTTTATCGCTGGCGTAAATGCCGCGCTAAAAATAAAGAAGAAAAAACCATTTGTCCTAAGAAGAGAAGACGCTTTCATTGGGGTTTTAATTGACGATTTAACCACTAAAGGCACAGATGAGCCTTATCGGATGTTTACTTCGCGTTCAGAGTTCAGGCTATCATTACGTGAAAGTAATGCCGACATAAGGCTTTCAGAATTAGGAAATAAATTAGGGCTAATTAGCGATTTCGATTATAGCAAGGTTGTTGAAAAAAAATATAAAATAGGAGAAGAGATTAAAAAATTAAGAAACAAGAAGGTTCTTTTTGACGGCAAGACCTTGACGTTATTTGAATTGCTTAAAAGGCCAAATTTTGATTATGAAAAAATAGGGAAATATCTTGATGAGAGTTCAAACGAAAGAAGAGTTAAATGGGAAACAGAAATTATTATAAAATATGAAGGATTTTTGCAGCGCGAAAAAATATGGCTTAAAGAATTAAAAAATTTAGATAAAATAAAAATACCTAAAATAGATTTTTCTAGAATTCCATCACTATCGAAAGAGGTAGTGGAGAAGATGAGTAGATTCCGTCCAAAAAATTTAGGAGATGCCTTGCGCATTAGCGGTATTACCCCGGCAGCAATACTTACGATTTATAATTTCATTAAAAAAAGTAGAGATAGTAAATAGGAATAGAAATACAGTTGAAATATGCTCGCCCAGGCCCTCTTTAAGTAATCGGTAGAAGGCCTAAAGCTCGCGAAATATAATAGGAATGCATTGTCTCGCTTGCTATTAAAACGAGACAATCAATTTCTACCAATTTCCATTGAAATTAGTAGAAATTGATAGAAATTAAGAAATTCATTGTTTCGTGTTGAAGTTGTATACCAACCGTATTTCTGCTGCATATCAACTGTGTTTCAATTCTATTGGGGAGGTTAAGATGGAATTTAAAGTATTGATGACCGCTTTTACTACTGTATTTCTTGCTGAATTATTTGATAAGACGGAACTTGCGGTTTTTTCTCTTGCTGCCAAAGAGAAGTCTAAGCTTCCGATATTTTTAGGCGCAATGCTTGCTTTTTTAGTAGCTACTCTTTTAGCACTTTTCCTTGGAGATATGATTTCGAAAGTGATTGACCCAAAGGTAATGCGTTACGTGAGCGCTTGTGTATTTTTTGTGGCCGGTATACTTATTCTTCTAGGTCGTCTTTAGGAAGATTATCTTGGGGCGTGGCAAGCTTGAGATATTTTCCGATAGATTGCGTGAGCTTGTCGGTTGCACCGTAAGGGGAGAGTATGTCTTTAATTTTCTTTAGCTCATTTTTAAGCGTAAGGTATTCTTCGTTATTCTGTAAATAACGTAACGCAACATCTGCTATATTTTGAGGATTAGCTTTATCCTGCAGTAATTCTTCTACTACCTTTTTACCCGCAAGTATATTTGTCATGGCTATAAACCTTGTTTTTACAAGGGTTTTAAGTAAATGCCAACTCAATAAGTTTAGTTTATAGATAACTAAAAACGGAACCTCAAGAATAGAGATTTCAACAGTGGCGGTTCCGGATGAGGTAATGACAAATGATGATTCACGTATTGCATCATAGGTATGATCAACAATTTCAATACCGCAAGCCGTATCCTTTTCAATACGGCAACTTATATTCTTATAAAATTCAATAGGTATATTATCCGGACGAATGATTCTGAAAGTATAATCCGTTAGGCTCTTTTCAATAATTTCTTTTGCTTTAATCATCACGGGAAGGTGTTTCTTGATTTCATTTCTGCGTGACCCGGGCATAAAAGCAATTATCTTTTTCGGTTCGATACTTTTCTTCTCAATTATTTCCAAGAGGGGGTGGCCGAAATATGCCACTTCCATTTTTTCTCTTTTATAAAAGTCTTCTTCAAATTTAAAAATTACAATCATCCGGTTGATATATTTTTTAATATCGTTTATGCGGTTTTTGCGCCATGCCCAGACCTGAGGGCTGATGTAATAAAATATATGGTATTTGTTGTTGAGTATCTTAGCTAATCTTAAATTAAAGTCAGGGAAATCTATAAGGATTATAAGGTCGGGATTAGTGTGGGTTATTTCCTGGAGGGCCCTATTGAATACTTCGGCTATATCTTTTAATGAAAATAACACCTCAACTATGCCGGAAACAGAATGTGCCAATAAATCAACTATCTGAATGGAGTGTTTTGCCAGATTTGGCCCGCCAAAAGAATATAATTCAACGTCGAGATATTTTTCTTTTAGTTTTTCGCACAAAAGCCCGCCGTATAAATCACCTGATTTATCGCCGGCTATAACGATTATTTTTTTCATAAATTAAACCTTATTTTTGAGCATGATTTTTTCAATCTGCAAAGCAAGATTCAAGGCATCTTTAGCTTTAGCGGCGTCTTCTATTGATGTATTATTATTCTTGACCATATCAACAAAATCCATGATTTCTTTTTTGAGCGGCTCTTCTTTGTTTATCTCAAGCACCTGTTTGGTTATTTGCTGCCCGGTTTTCTGGTAGATTTCCGCTTGCTGCTCGGCATAGTCCATGGAAATATAACAATGGGATAAAAATATTCTTATCTTCCTTTCGCGTTTTGCCGATATGCGTGAAGCGGTTATGTTCGCGACGCATCCGTTTTCAAAAGTGATGCGCACATTTGCGATATCCGCGGTAGAGGAGAGTACTTTTACTCCTTTTGCTTCAACTTTTTTTACTTTATCCCTTACCAGGTCAAGGATTATATCTAAATCATGAATCATTAAATCAAGTACTACGCTTATATCGAGTGAACGGTTAGGGTAGGGGCTTAAACGATGGCATTCTATAAAAAGAGGGTTATCGACAAGTTTTTTTATGGCAAGATATGCGTTATTGTAACGTTCAACATGGCCGACAAAAATAAGGGTTTTGTTTTTTTGAGCAAGTTCTATCAGTTTTTTTGCCTCAAAAGCTTTTTGGGTAATGGGTTTTTCTACGAATACAGGGATTTTGTTATTGAGAAAAAATTTTGCGATTTCAAAGTGGCTGCTGGTTGGAACGGCTATACTTACAAAATCTACTTTTCCTAAGAGGCCG
>JBAYMZ010000149.1:0-4477 GCA_041663385.1 Candidatus Omnitrophota bacterium | reverse complement strand
GACATGGGTTATGTTCCGCCAATGCAATATTTCGTTGCGGACAAAATCGGCGACGCCATAGTCATAGAATATCTTAATGGTAAGCTTAATATCTCGGACAACAAAACCAATGTGATTACGAATTCTCCCGCTTATAGCTGGCACACGGAAAATTTAAGAAACTATATCGCTTTAAAACCGGAAAACAGCCTGCCGGTGACGATCAACGGAAATGAATTCGCGGATTTCAGCCAGGGTTCTGGCGCAATCGGCCTTCCCGGAGATTTCTCATCACCGTCGAGGTTTGTGCGCGCGGCTTTTCTTGCCAACACTGCTTATGGAGGAAAGAATGTTGATGAGGGGATGGGAGTGATTTTTCACATTATGAATCATTTTGATATACCAAAAGGCTCGGTAAGAGGCATGGCTGATGGTAAGTCAATGAATGATACTGCCCAATGGACAAGCGCCGCAGATTTGACTAACCAGAAGTATTTCTATCACACTTATAGTGACAGAAACGTGCGTGTGATTGACCTGAAAAAACTTGATCTCAATGCCAAAGATGTTAAGTCAATAAAAAACCTACAAACACCGGGCGAGATTAAAGATGTTTCGAAAGAATTGGAATAAACCAGTAATCTATCGCCTAAACTGGATTTAGATTGTAAAGTTTTGCATAGGATTTCGGTTGAGCGGAATAAAATTAAATTTTAGATGTTGATTTATGGCGAAAGATTTTGTTTTCAGGCAGTTTAAAGCAGGTAGTTGTTATTCCTATATTATCGGTTTCAATACCGAAGCTTTGGTTATTGATCCGCATATAAGTTTACTTTCGGAATACGGCAATTATTTGGAAAAAAACTCACTTGTCTTGAAATATATTTTTGATACGCATACGCATGCCGACCATTTTTCTCTGGCCGCGGTTTTGAAGAAAAAATATAATGCTAAAGTGATCATGGGGGAAAGGGCGATATCCAAAGTCGCCGACATAAGAGTTAAGGATAACGATGAAGTAAAAATTGGCGAGGCGGTTTTTAAAGTTTTGTATACACCGGGCCACACTGATGACGCGACAAGCCTTTTCGGTTTAAACCGTTTATTTACCGGAGATGTACTTTTAATCGGCAGTGTGGGTAGGAGCGATTTTCAAAATGGGTCACCGGAATCTATGTTCGATACTCTGCAAAAATTAAAAAATCTTCCGAATGAGACAATATTGTTTCCCGGCCATGATTATCATGAAAAAAATTCTTCAACCATTGCTATTGAAAAGCAAGATAACCCTTTCCTGAAAGAAACCAGCAAAGAAGCCTTTGTGCAGAATATGCGGGCAAAAGTTATCCCTAAGCCGTTTAATATCGATAACATTGTCAGAGTAAACCAAAATGGCGAGGCAGTGGGCATAGAAATGATTTCGCCTAAAGCGGCGCAAAATCTGGCAGAAAAAGATCCGCAAGTGAAACTTCTTGACGTGCGTTCGCCCTTAGAGTTTAGCCAAGCTCACATTAAAAATTCAATTAATATTCCTATTGATATGCTTAGTGTAAAAATCAGCGAATTAAGCAAGTCCGGTAATAAGTATATCGTATTTTGCCGTACCGGCAACCGTTCGCCGATGGCCGCGGATATGCTTATTCAGGCTGGCTTGCACGGAGTAAAAGTTATGGATGGAGGAAGCACCCGTTGGCAGAAAGAAAGATTACCGGTCATAAAAGGTGACGGAGGTATGTCTCTTGAGCGCCAGGTAAGATTAGTAGCCGGCATATTGGTTTTAACCGGCGTGCTTTTGGCTTTGTTTGTGCACCCATGGTTTCTGGCCATACCCATTTTTGTTTCCTGCGGTTTGGTTTTTGCCGGTTTGACCGATAATTGCATGATGGGGATGTTGCTGATGAAGCTTCCTTACAATAAAAAACTTTATAAAACTAAATTAGGCGGCGGATCGTGTTCTGTGAGTTGATAAATATTTCGCAGAATGGGTTTATGTCTTGACCCCCCTATATTTCAGCAGTAAACTACTTGTAAGTTGCTGAAGCTGAAAAATAATTATAATGAGCGTAAAAGATAAAATATTCGTTGAATTAAGAACCTTTTGGGGCAATGTCCTTTACATAACCGTTTTTTTTAGTATTTTTACTGATTACAAGCGGCTGATTCTGGCGCATTATAATATCAGTTACGGGTTTTTCGGTATTAGTTTTATCAAGGCGCTGGTTTTGGCTAAAGTTATCCTGATTGCCGAGCATCTGCATTTGGGCGAGGGGTTAGAGAAGAAACCTTTGATCTACCCGACGCTTTATAAAACCGCGCTTTTTACTTTTTGCGTTGCCATTTTAAGTATCATTGAAGCTCTTGTCCGCGCTTTACTTAAAAACAAGGGCATCATTGATGCGCCTGCCGTATTTATAAATTGCTTAAGCTATGAATGGTTTGCGGAAATGTTTACAGTGTTTATTCTTTTTATTCCTTTTTTTGGGATTAAAGAGCTGGGAAGAGTTATGGGACGAGGAAAAATCAAAGAGCTTTTTTTCCGCAGGCGCGCAGGCAGTGAATCAAATTTTTCCGATAATAAATCGTAATGGGGCAATCCCGTGGCGGCTATCATAATTATTGAGAAAAAACTTTATAATGCGAATTTGGGATATTGAACCGGATAAATTATGCCGCAATCATCTGCTGGGTGAACATCGCGAACTTCATGCCATTTGGTCTGTCCTGACTAAAAATAAAAAAGGATATTCCAGGCATCCGGAAACTTTAAGATGGAAAAATAAATTGGCAGCTTTGTATTTACGGCATGAGCAGCTTATTGATGAGATGAAAAAGAGGGAATATCGCCATCATAGCGTTCTTGATTATAAATTTGCAACCGGTGCCAGGAAGCAATCAATTCTTATAGATTCCCGCAGTAAACAAGCGCAAATTCTAAGAAATAAAAAATGCAGCTGTAAAGTTTAGATAAACCCAGGAGGTTGTATGGCAGTAAAGAAAGTTGGCGAAAAATACAGATGCAATGTTTGCGGTAATGAAGTCACGGTGACGAAGGTTGGCGGCGGTGAATTAGTTTGCTGTGATCAACCAATGGAAAAAAGTGAAGCCTCCCCGGACTAATCCTAAAGGATAGGCCATCCTAATACCTTACTAAGGATGGGCCTAAAGTCCGGGGCTTCCTCCCGAGCAGGAATCACAACTACATTATCCCCGCGGACTTAAAGTCCGGGGATTCCTGCGAGGGATTGAAGGATAGCGGTTGATTGAATTGTATCCAGGGAATTAATAAAGAGGGGTGATATGAATATAAAAGCGATAAAGTGGCTCTATCAGGAGTTGCCGGAGTTAATTACTAAAGGTGTTTTAACCGAAGAGGCAGCAGGTAAAATTCGACAGTATTACGGAGAGGTAAAAAGCGCGAGCAAAACATCAATAATATTAATTATTAGCGGAACCGTGGGCGCGCTTTTAATCGGCCTTGGGATAATTTCACTGCTTGCTCATAATTGGGAGCAGTTTTCGCGATTTACCAGAGCGCTGATTTCTTTCATGCCGCTAGTTATCGGACAGGTTTTGGCGTTATGGGTTTTGTGGAAAAAATATGAGTCAAGCGCGTTTAAAGAGGCTTCCGCAACTTTCTTGAGCCTTATGGTTGGGGCTTCAATAGCCTTGATTAGTCAGACTTATAATATACCCGGCGATACAGGTACTTTTATTTTAACCTGGATGCTGCTTATTGTTCCGGTTGTATACATTATGCAGGCGTCAATACCTGCGGCAATTTATCTAGTCGGTATTACGGCGTGGGCAGGTAGTTATTGGGGTAATCCTAACAAGGCGATTTTGTTTTGGCCTTTAGCCGCCGTAGTTTTTCCTCATTTTATTTGGGCTCTACGCCGGGAGATTTACGTGATACGCACGACTATGCTTTCTTTAATTATGATTATATGCATTTCTATCGGCGCGGGTGCAAGTTTAGGAAAAACCTGGGCGGGCTCCTGGATTATAATTTTTTCAAGTATTTACAGTATTTTTTATTCTATCGGCTGTCTGAAGCTTGATAGATTCACAACCGGCTGGCAGTGGCCATTACGCGTAATCGGAGGCGCTGGAATTTTTATCTTAGCATTACAATTTACTTTTCGTTATGTGTGGCAACATTTTGACAGCAATTATTACGGAATTAGAGGAAAAATTTCCGGCATTAGCGCTTTTCCTGACCACATTGTTACAATAGCGCTCATCGTAATAGCAATATTACTTTTTTATGATAATGCAAAGCGCAAGGATTTAACAAAGTCATTACTTGGAGCACTGCCGCTGCTGGCAATTATTGGTTTTTTATTTAGAGGCCAAGTGGTATTGCCGCTTTTTATTTTTAATGCCTACTTATTAATTTTAAGTGTGAGCCGTATTTTGCTTGGCATGCAAAACAATAGCCTGCCAATGGTTAACACCGGCATGTTGATGTTGGCGATACTGATTATTGCCAGATTTTTTG
>JBAYMZ010000148.1:0-4483 GCA_041663385.1 Candidatus Omnitrophota bacterium | reverse complement strand
GACAATTGCCTCTTCAAGTTTTTTTATACCCCGGGTGTGCAAAGCGCTTAAACTTACCTTGGAACACTTTATGCCCCCAAGCGCACCTAAATCAATCTTTTGTTTTAAATCGCTTTTATTTATTACTATTATCACATCTTTCTCATTATCACCAGAAAATTTTTTTGTGGTTTTTAGATATTTTTTTAATTTCTCAATCAAAAAAATATCGTCTTTAGATAAAACTTTAGAACCATCCAAAACTAAAATAACCAGGTCAGCTTCTTCTAAAATAAACGAAGATTTTTCTATGGCTTTTTTTTCAATTAAATCCCTTGGTTCCAGGATTCCGGCAGTGTCATAAATTCTTAAAGGCACCCCCCGTATATTAATTATCTCCTCAATAACATCCCGGGTTGTTCCAGCAATCTCGCTGACAATAACCCTTTCCTCTTTAAGTAGGCAGTTAAAAAGCGTTGATTTGCCGGCGTTGGTCTTGCCGCAAATAACGCACCTAAGCCCGTCTTTTAATATTTTTGCATCCCGGTTCGAATCTAATATATTTTGTATAGTTCTCCGGATTTTTTTTAATTTTTGTTTTATATCTTTAATATCAACATCAGTATCGTCTTCCGAAAAATTTATCGCGTTTTCCGTTAAAACGAAAAGTTCTTTTATGGCTTCTTTAATACTCTTTATCTGCAAAGAAGCCTGGCCATTTAACTGTAACACAGAAGCTTGCAAGGCATCATCACTTTTTGCATCCACGATATTAAGCACGCTTTGCGCCTGAAGCAAATCAAGCCTTCCACCCAAAAATGCCCGGTAGGTAAATTCACCGGGCAGCGCCTGCCGGGAACCGGCATTTAATATTATTTCCAAAATCTTATTTAATGACGCCGAGCCTCCATGCGAAGAAATCTCAATTACATCTTCGCAGGTATAAGAACGCGGCCCCCGCATTATACTCACCAACACCTCATCCACAATATTCTTCTTACCCTGAACCCTGACCCCTGACCCCTGCCCCCTGTTAACAATCCACCCATAATGTATAGTAAAATTATTTACCTTCTTTATATCTTTCTTTTTTGCGGGAAGAAAAATCTTCGCAATTATATCCAAGGCGCGTTTGCCGGAAATTTTAATCACCCCAAGCGCGGATTTAGAAGGGAACGTTGCAATCGCCGCAATAGTATCGTGGGTATTATAGTTTTTAAGCATTGCTAAATTCATGATTATTTTATTTGTCAGCTATTTATGGTTAAATAACCAAACTTTATTGAAACTAAAAAAAACAAATAATTTCTATTAATTTCAATAGAAATTATTTGGCCACTGCATCTTGGAGCTTGGTTATTTGCTATGCTGTATCAATTCCTTCGCTTCACCCACCAAATATGCTGAACCACATATTAGAATTAACGAATCTTTATTATAAAAACTTTTCGCTTTTCTTAAAGCCTCATTTACATCTTTGGCGATAAAAGCATTTTT
This sequence comes from Candidatus Omnitrophota bacterium, assembly GCA_041663385.1. GTDB lineage: Bacteria > Omnitrophota > Gorgyraeia > Duberdicusellales > 4484-171 > JAJYOP01. The sequence goes on along the minus strand of JBAYMZ010000148.1, from coordinate 3,007 downwards.
TAGCTTGCATCTTTTTTGTATTTCTGCCGGGCCACAAGCACGAGAGCCATTAAACCGGGTAAGAATTATATGTTCAAAATTTATTTTTTTTAGCATCTTGCGCATATCCTTATCTTTTGATACCGCAAAAATAAGAATTATTTTTTTAGACGGATAATAAATTTTAAGATTATCTCTAAGGACTTTAAAGGAAGAAGGGTTATGCGCAATATCACAAACCATCAAAAGGCTATTCTTTAAAATTTCAAATCTTCCTTCTATAAAAGAATTACTAATGGCTTCTTTAAATTTTATATCGCTCTCCAATACGCCTTTTTCTTTTAAAAGAAAAATCGAAGCTATGGCCAGAGAAGCATTTTCAAGCTGGCACCTGCCTTTAAGAAAAACTTTTAACTCTTTTAGCTCATTGTTACCGAAAGAAAAATCAAAATTACTGCTATCCGCGCATAAACTGCTTCGCATGACTTTAAAATCCCTGCCAAAAACAAATAATTTTGATTTTAACTTACAGCTGCTCTCCCTAAATACCCTTAAAACCGTCGGCTTCTGGGCCGCTGAAATAACATCAACGTTTGCCTTAATAATGCCGGCTTTTTCTCCGGCAATTTTTGCAAGCGTGTTGCCAAGTTTATCAGTATGGTCATGGCCAATGTGAGTAATTATAGAGGCAAGCGGGCAAACTACGTTTGTCGCGTCAAGCCGGCCGCCAAGGCCGGTTTCTAAAACAACGAAATCAAGATTTTCTTTAAGAAAATATTTAAACGCCAGAGCCGTATAAACCTCAAAAAAACTTAAATACCCTAATTTTTCGCTAAACCTTAATTTTTCTAAAATCGGCTGCATTTCTTTTAAAATGCTCACCACCTCATCCTTCGAAATTAATTCGCTATTTATCTTTATTTTTTTCCCTGATCCCTGATCCCTGCACCCTGATCCCTGAACCACCCTGATTCTCTCTCTAAAATCAAAAAAATGAGGAGAAGTATAAAGGCCAACCTTATACCCACCGCTTGCCAAAAGATAAGCGCAAAATGTAGCAGTTGAACCTTTGCCTTTCGTTCCCGCGATATGAATGCTTTTAAGTTTTTTATAATCAATACTTAAAGCTTCAAGCAAACATTTTACCCGTGCAAGCTTCAATGTTTTGCCGTAGGAATAGTCAACTTTTTTTTCGTAGTTTATAAAACTATCAAGATAGGTTGCCGCGTCAGTAAAATTTTTAATTAAATAATTTTTGCAAATCATAGATTCCTGCTTTAAAAAATTAGCAAAACACAAGTAATAATAAACAAATTACAAACAATACACAATAAACAATTTTAAAATTACAAAGAGATTTTTGTTTATTGTGATTTTGATGTTGTGATTTGTGTATTGTAATTTTTTTGGAGTTTGTCTCTTGGTTATTGGTTATTTAAAAAATTAATGGCGGAAGTGACGAATCCCCGTAAACACCATGGTCATTCGCAATTTATCACAAAGCTTAATAATATCATTATCTTTTATAGAACCACCCGGCTGGATTACGGCTCTTATCCCTTTCTGATAAGCAACTCTCAAGGAATCTTCCTTGGGGAAGAATCCATCCGAAGCAAGAACCGCTTTTTTAAGCGATTTCCCGCGGGCCATTCCAAGCGCAATCTTTACCGAACCAACCCGTGATGGCTGGCCGCCGCCAATGCCTAAAACTGTCATGTCCTTGGCAACGACAATCGCGTTTGACCTGACATATTTTGAAATTTTCCAGGCAAGCAGCATATCTTTTAACTCTTTCTGCGTGGGTTTTCTTTTTGTAACTACTTTTAGCCCGGACGTCTGCAAAGTAAGAACGTCTTTATCCTGTATCAGGTAACCAAAGACTGTTGTCCTTATGTCTTTATGGGTTGGTTTTAAATGAAAATCAGCTTCGAGCACGCGAAGATTCTTTTTAGCGGAAAAAATTTTTAACGCTTCTTTTGAGAAAGATGGCGCGATCACGCATTCTTTAAATTCGCTCTTCATAAATTCCTTGGCCGTATCTTTATCTACTTTTCTGTTTATTCCGGCTATCCCGCCAAAACTTGAGATCGTGTCGACAAGATAAGCTTTTTTATAAGCCTTGGATAATTTTTTATCCACGCCCACGCCGCAAATAGAAGCGTGTTTCACGATTGAAACTGCCGGCTCAATAAAATCTTTAACTACAGAAATCGCCGCGTCCAAATCAAGCAAATTATTATAGGAAAGCTCTTTTCCTTGAATTTGTTTATATTTTATCTCATCAGTTTTGGATAATCCATATAAAGCAGCTTTCTGATGTGGATTTTCACCATAACGCAATCCTTTGTCTTTTTCAAAATTGCAGGCCAGAATTTCTTTTCCGGCAAAATAATTATAAATCGAATTATCATATTCTTTCGTAACATAAAAAGTTTCACTGGCAAAGCTCCTTAGCGTTTCATCGGTCAAATCACCTTTATATTTATCAAGCTCATCAATTATGGTTTTATATTGCGAAGGTGAACTTACGGAAGCAACGTTTTTGAAATTTTTCGCGGCCGCGCGAAGAAGAGATACTCCTCCAATATCTATGTACTCCATCATATCGTCAAAATTTATTTTTTCGCTAAGTTTTAAAACAAAAGGATAAAGGTTTACCACAACCAAGTCTATCGATTCAATGTCCAAAGATTTTATCTCTTCCATATGCAGAGGATGTTTTTTATTGGCAAGAATTCCTCCGAATATTTTAGGATGCAAAGTTTTTACGCGGCCGGAAAGTATTTCCGGAAAATGCGTAACAGTAGAAACCTCTTTTACCGGTATTGAGCTCGCTCTTAAAAGCTCGGCGGTTTTCCCGGTTGAAATAATTTCAACCTTGTACTCAGCAAGTTTTCTCGCAAGCTCCAATATTCCCTTTTTGTCCCAAACGCTGATTAATGCTCTACGTATCTTTAGCATAATTTTCCTCTGTGTAAAGTTTAACGTGTAATGTGTAATGCCGGTGTAATGTTTACTTGTGTAATGG
>JBAYMZ010000147.1:0-4490 GCA_041663385.1 Candidatus Omnitrophota bacterium | reverse complement strand
TATTCGATTTCGCCTCTACGCCGCTTCCGGTAAATATCGACGATAAGGAACTTGCCGATAAAATCTCTACCGCTCTAAAAGGGCTTGGCTACAACAACAATCCGGTAATCATATCGCTGCCCAGGAACCAGGCAACCTGCCGTTATATAAAAATACCTGCCAAGCTCCCATCTGAGATAGAGGAGATAATACCCTTCCAAACCTCAAAATATCTTCCCTATCCGTCGTCGGAACTGGTTACGAGCTACCAGATTGTCTCAACAGATAAAAACGGGTATTCGTACATAAATTTAAACATTGTTCATAAAGATATAGCCGGCCGGTATCTTACGATTTTAAAATCCCTTGGGATAAAGAGGTTCTTCGTCCTTTTAAGTTCTTATGGCCTATACAATTTGTATAACGATATCCAGCCAAAAGATAACGGAATAACCATGGTCGTGGATGTTGATACTATTTATGCCGAATTAATTGTAATATCACAAAAAAAACTGCTTTTTAGCCGTTCAGTTAAACTTGGGCCTCAACAAACCACTGAACAGACATTGGCTGATGAGATATTAAAAACCACCAATGCCTACGTAAAAGAAACAAACCAGGCCTTGCCGGAAAAAATCGTGATTTTAGCGAATAAAAATATCGCAACCCATATACTGCAAAACAAGGCGCCTGCCGTGCCGATTGAAACTTTGGACTACCTGAGTAAGTACACCTGGTCCGCCGGCGCGGACGAAAAAATTAAAACTGCCGGCCTGTCTGTAACCGGCATTACCGGGCTTACTCTGAAAAAGCCGCCGTTTTATTTGAATATTTTACCCGGCCAGATGAAAGAAGCTGAGAAGCGAGCGCTCAAGAAAAAAGAAATCATAAAATCAGCAGTTTTTGTTTTTATAACATTTTGCGTGCTTGCGCTGGCGATAACAAAAGATATCAACAATAAAAAAGTTTATCGGGATAAGCTAGGTTCTGAACTGGAAAAGATATCTTCGCAGGCAAAAAGGCTTGAAGCCCTGGAACACAGGTTTGCTTTACTTGAAGCTCAAGGAACGCAGCGGTTAGCCTTGCTTGACTCACTTTACGAGATCCACAAGATCATACCTCAGGGCGTATTACTTAACAGCTTCTCTTATGAAGAAAAGAATCAAATCGCGATACGCGGACAGACTCAAAACTTGGATTCTGTGCTTGACTTTGTTTCTTATCTTGAAAAAGCCCAGGCCTTTAAAGATTTTTCCGTAAAAGTAAGGTATGCGACAAAAAAAAGGAACAGTATGGGCGAGTTTATTGATTTTGAAATAATCTGTCTCAATAAAAAATAAAACATGCATACCATATTTAAAAAACGCGAGAAAATAATATTTTATATCACGATAAGCCTTATAGCTTTTAGCCTGGTCTTTAATTTTTTCTTGTCGCCGCTCTTAGGCAAATATGAGGCTTTAAATAAAGAAGTAAATATAAATCGCCTTAAGCTGGAAAAATACCTCGCGCTTCTTAGCCAACAAAAAGAAATAGAAGACAAGTACGCCAAGCTTTCGCTTAGCCCGGAATTTGTCAAAGATAACTCCGACCACCTGGTGACTGCTTTAGCAGCCCTGGAAAACCTTGCAAAAAAAGCAGATATTAAAATTGTCGACATGCGTCCGGAAGCAACACAAAAAAGAAATGACCAGGATGCAATAGAATTACGCGCGGAAGGCTCGATGGAAAACTATACTAAATTCATCTATGATATCGAAAATTCCCTTCTTTTGCTGAAAATAAAACGATTTCAGCTTACGGCAAAACCAAACGCTCAATCATTGGATGGGTCTTTTACGGTTATTCAGTCAAACATTCTGAAATGAATCTAATTATGCGCAAACCAGAAAGCAAAAACAGGAGGAAAATATTTCGAATATATATTTAATAAAAGATCTGGCACGCATAAGCGGCTATTCCATACATACTTTGAAATATTATCTTAAGATTAACCTGATCAAAGAGATTAGCCGCAGCCCGGAAACGCGCTTTCGTTATTTTGACGATTCTACTGTCGCCCGGCTAAAAAAGATCAGGAAATTGCGCCGCGCGGAAAAACCCATAAAGGAAATCTATGAGTTACTATAGAATTCTGGAATTAGACAGGGAACCTTTTTCTACAAGCCCGAACCCTGATTTCTTCTATCATTCAACCAGCCACATAACCGCGCTCAAACGCCTGGAAATATCAATAAGGCTTCGCCGCGGGCTGTCGGTTGTCCTGGGAGATGTCGGAACCGGGAAAACCACGCTTTCGCGGGCTTTATTACAAAATTTCAAAGACGAGCATGGCTATATTTTCCACATGATCCTGGATCCGAATTTTAAATCGGAATTCCAATTCTTATTTACGCTGGTAAAAATGTTTGATATTGTTCCGGAATTCAAATCAACTCTTGATTTTAAGGAAGCCCTGGAAAAATACCTCTTCCAGAAAGGAGTGGAGGAACACAAAACAATTGTTTTGCTTATTGACGAAGCGCAAAAATTGAGCCCAGAAAATCTTGAAGTGCTGCGGACCCTTCTTAATTACGAAACAAATGAATACAAACTTTTACAGCTGGTAATCCTGGCGCAAACCGAACTGCTCCCGCGCATAAAACGTATTCATAATTTTATGGACAGAGTTGCCTTAAAATATACGCTGAACCCGCTTGATGAATCAGAGACAAAACAAATGATCGAATTCAGATTACAGCACGCCGGATACAGGCGTGACAACACCTTGTTCGACAATGATGCCATCCGGCTTATCTATCAATACACTCAAGGCTACCCCCGCAAAATATTGTTACTCTGCCATGACGCTATCGAAGAAGCAGTGATGCAGGAAAAAGATACAATTGATGCGGATATTATAAACAAGTTGATATTAGCGCGCCAAGGCTATGACCGATAATATTTTACCAGAAGAAAAGCTTTTAAAACTCATCAGAGGCGATAAAAAACCAACAGCCAAAGCTGTTTCGATGCCCCCTAGTGTGCCGGCAAAGAAATATGGCCTTAAAATGCTTTCATTGAATCTTTCAACGTTAACTTTTAACCGGATAGTAAAAATAATTTTTTTAATCTCATCGATATGGTTGATATACTCATTTTTACAGCCGTTTCTTTTTACAAGTAAAGCGAAACCACCCAAGGCAGCCAAAGATACAGCTGCCGATAAAAAACAAACTGGTATACATTCAAAAGAACAAACAAAACCGTACTCATTTTACCTTGATGGCATCAGGGGGCGTAAAATATTTTCCTGCGCAGCCGCGAAAGATACCCAAAAATCAATCGGCACCGCCAGTGCTGACTTGATCAAAGACATAAACCTTGTGGGGATAATTTCAGGAGAGGAGCCTCAGGCGGTAATCGAAGATAAAAAAGCACAGAAAACTTATTATCTTAAAAAAGGCCAGTATATCGGCGAGTTACAGCTTGAAGATATCATGGAAGGAAAGATAATCCTTAATTATAACGGGCAGAGTTACGAACTTTATTTATAGGAGGGACTATGAAAAAAACAATATTTATAATTTTGATGATTATGATCTTTATTTCAAATGCGGCTCTTTCTCAAAGCACAGGCCAGGACCCGCTCAAGCAGGAAACTGCAAGCGGAGGAATCGTTGCCCCGGAAACCGGAAGTCAAGAATCCGCAGACCAGGAACCAGATCTTCAGGAAACCCTTGCTGCACAAACTTTAGCCGCTCAAAATAAATCAGCAGAAGCGCAGCCGCAACCGATCAGCCCTCAGACGATAAATGTTTCTCCTGCCAGGCTCAAAACATCTCAGGCAGACGAACCCGGAAAAATTTCCCTTGATATAAAGGGAATGGACATAGTGGACGTCCTGAAGATGCTTGCCGCAAGAAGTAATATGAATATCATTGTCGGGAAAAATGTTACCGGAAGAGTTACTCTTTTTCTAAAAAATATTGATATCTGGGATGCCTTTGAGCTGATAGTATTAAGCAATGATCTTGCCTATGAGAAAAAAGCCAATATCACCAATGTCATGACCCAACGTGAATACGAGCTTCAATATGGGGAAAGGTTCCAGGATAAAAAACAGGCCGAGACAATAAAGTTAAAATACGCAAAAGCCGCGGATATCGCACGCGCCCTTAACCAGCTAAAAACCAATGTAGGAAAAATAGTTGTAGATGATGGGTCCAATACGCTTTCCATAATCGATACTCCGCTAAAAATAAAAGAAATAAAAGAATTCATCGAAAAAACAGATCTGCCTCTCGAAACTAAAGTATTTCACTTAAATTATGCCCAAGCCGAAAAATTGAATCCGAAAATACAGGAGGTAATCACCAAAGGCATTGGAACGTTACGCATTGATGAACGCACAAATAAAATGATAATTACAGATTATCCCAATAAAATAGAAGAAATATCAGACGTTATTAACGCATTTGACGAAAAAACACCACAGGTTCTAATTGACGCTCAAATAATCGAGATAAAAC
>JBAYMZ010000146.1:0-4542 GCA_041663385.1 Candidatus Omnitrophota bacterium | reverse complement strand
GACAAAGGCCGCACAACAAAGCCCTCTAAGCCAGCATGTTTTTCAATCAGTTTTAGGGTTTCACGGTGTTGTGATTTTGGTCTTTGGGCAATGACTTCACCGGTTATCACAAAAGATGCTCCAAGCTGCTGCATAAGCCCTTTAGCAATTTTAAGCATGAGAATTTTACAGTCTATGCAGGGATTTAGATTTTTTCCGTAGCCGAATTTTGGATTCTTCAAAATTTCGATAAAATTATCTCCAAGATAAATGCTTTTAAAATCTGCTCCGAGCTCCCTTGCCTTATTGCTTAAAATTTCTTCCTTGTTTTTGTCATAACGGGAAAGCGGATTATAGAAATACAAAGCAGTTACTCCAACGCCCTGATTCGTAATTAACTTTATGGAAAGCGTACTATCAAGCCCGCCTGAAAATAAAGCAATTGCCTTCATATAATTAATAACTAAAAAATAGACAATTAATTTCTATAAAATTCGTGAAACTAATTTCGATTGAAATTAATAGAAATTAGGAAATTTGCAGAAATTGGTTGTCTTTGGTTGGGTTTAATTATTTATTGGTTTTTGTAATATTGATAAGCTCTTCAAGCTGTTTTGATATTTTTTTAAGCAGCTCTATCTGTTCATGCTGAGAGCGTTCTTGTTTTTCCTGTATTTGTTTTGCTTCATTGGCAAGCTTTGCCATATCCCCTAGTTTGCTAAAGTCCAGCATCTTAAACCTCCTTTGAAACAGATATTTAAGAAATAACCAATAACCAAGATACAAGATACAAACAAATTACAATATCCAATAAACAATAACCAAACGAGAAGTTTTTCCCTGTTTGGTTAGGCCCTTCCTTTTAAAGGTATAGGAAGGCCTATCCTTTAGGATTATTGGAATTTGATTATTGATCATTGTTTGATTATTGTATCTTGGAACTTGGTTATTTCTCCAATATTTTCATTATTGCCTGCAATCCTCTGTATTAATTATTTGCGCGTAACTTCGATATTCTTCTCTTTAAAAAACTCAAGCAGCTTATTAATTTCCTTTTCCGCGCCTTCAAAGCTCACTATTGCCCAACCCATACTTGTTGAAAATGATGCTTCAATGATACGCACTACCAGGTTAAAATTCTTGATGATGTAGCAAAAGAAAGGCTCATCTTTGTATTCCAGAGGGATATTGAGTTCTACTTCTATCTTCATATGCACCCCCTTTTTAAGCTCACAGATAAACAAGGATATTTTAAATCACAATACGCAAGTCACAAATCACAAACAATGCACAATAAACAATTCCAAATTTACAAATATCGGTTTGTTTATTGTGATTTTGGAATTGTGATTTGTTTGTAATTTGTACATTGTAATTTATAATTTTAAGTTATAGGTACGGCTTCCTGTGATATAAGTATCTCTTATATTTATACTACCATATTCCTGAAGGTTTTAAAATGCTCCTTTGGCAAATTAAAATAGCCTATTTTTAAAGCAGGAAATTTGCTTTGAATGGTTTTTAAAAGCAATGGCACTCCTTTTGAAAAGAAATTATTTTTCCCAAGGATTTTGCAGTAATAGTCCGGGTCGATATTTAAGTTACGGGCCTGAATCATGTCAATACCGGTTGTTTTTATGAATCTAGATAAAGCGGAAATTTGCTCATCTGAATCAGAAAATCCCGGAAAAATAAACAAATTTATCGAAACAAATTTATTATATTTTTTAGCCACTTCTATAGACTTTAAAACATCGCGGAATTTATAATTACGCGGCCTAAAATAAAGATTATAAAATTTTTCTACGGGGCTGTTTAAACTTACGCGAAAAGAATCAATGCCGGCCCGGCATAGTAACTCTATTTTTCCAGGTAGGCTGGCATTTGTATTCATATTGATTGTCCCGCGGCCGGTTTCTTGCCTTACTTTAGCTATTGCCCCGGCTATTGGCCGAGCCATAAGCAAAGGCTCCCCCTCACAACCCTGGCCAAAACTCAACAATGCTTCTTGAGCAATTTTTAAATGGCCGGACATAACTTCACACATTTCACTAATTTCGGGTACAAAACTTATCCGGTTGTGCGAAGCCACACAATCCGAATCCTGATAAGAAAGGCAGCCGATACACTTCGCGTTACAAAATTTTGATGTCGGCAGCGGCGCCTCCCATCTTTTTAAGAAAAGGTTCTTTGCCGCAAGGCAATTATAGTTAAGCGCGCAATTGGCAAGATGTTTATACAACCTGTTTTTGGGATATTTTTTTAAAAATTCTCTTACTGATATTTTTACGGCTTTATGGTTATAAAATCCCGGTGATTGCCGCACGCGCCGGTCAATTCTTTTGGCCGATACATACACATCCTTTCCGTCTATCCCGCAAGCAGTATAAGCCCATAACGGCAACATTTGCTCTTTAATTTTCAAGCTTGCCGGATTGTGAAACCGTAAAAATGCCGGCGGAAGAAATGCCCCCAAAGCGAAGACTTCTTTTCCTTCAAATTCTAAAACCGGTTCGAATTCGCCGGTTTCTTGATTAAAACCTACAGGCGCGCGATAGGGAAGGTAAAACAGGCTGCTGCCGGCAGGAAGCCTGATTAAATATTTATTATCCACCGGCTTAAATAAATTTAAGCCGGCTCCAGCCATGCGTAAATATGGATGTTTATAAAACTTTCCGTTTTTATCCGAAAAGATTAAATAAGGAAGATTCATTGGTTTTTTATTTACTTGGATTTTTTACGTAAGCTTTAAGTTTTAAAGTAATAAGGCTATCTTTCTCGTCTAAAAGTTTTACTTCTTGAACAATAGCTCCATTGTAACCGGTAGGATTAAATTCAATTTCGAGCACTGACCCTTTATCGCCTGGTGTTACTTTTATTTTGACACACTCGCACAAGCTGACGGCACTTTTTATTTTTTCTTTTATTTCGTATTTTTTTTGTATACGCTCTGATTGCAAAACCTGCCCTAAATCATATTCTATGCTTGCTTCCTGCTCTTTAGCCGACGAAAGTGTAAGAGTAAGAATAAAAACCGGCAGTAATAATTTTAGCTTAAGCATAACAAGACAAAACCAAGAAGCAGAAAAAGAAGAAACATTAGTAATTTTATAACCGCTAAATTTTTTTTCAGGAATTCATTAAACTTCTGGGAGCTAAATCCGAGCAAAGAAAGCACAAAAACACAGATAAGCGGTAAAACAAACATCAGGTTATAAACCAAAAGATAAGTTACAGCTTTTAAGCGCAAGCTTGTGCTCTTTAAGATAAGCACTATTGTCGGCAGATAAACCTGCCCGGTACAAACCGCCTCAAGCAGTGAAACAAGAAAGTCCACCACAAACGCGCTGGTACAAAGGCTAATTACGCTTTCATCTTTTTTGTTGCGTAAGCGTGAACCGATTGTTTCATTAATGCGTTTTTTTAAAAATCCCGGCAGCTGCAAAATAAGGCCTTCTGTCTCCCCTGTCTTTTTGAACCGGAAATAATCATAAAGGGCCAATCCGGAAAGAAGAAAACAAAACCCCGCGATAAAATAATAAAATATTTTTACAGCAGCATAAAAACCGGACAAAGAATAAAGAAAATTAAAAAACCCAAGTCCGATAAGCAAGTAGGTGACAAATACTGCAAAACAATAGAAAGAACCGACATAAATTATCTCGCGTTTCCTATATCCGTATACCGCAAGAAATGATACAAAAAATACAATTACCGCGAAGGCACAGGGATTTATCCCATCAATGAGCCCGCTAACTATTACCGTGAATATAGAAATTTTTTTAAAAACTTGCAGAAGATCAATGTTAACAAGCCCTAAAAAACTTTTCTTGGCACTGATCGCAAGATCTATTGAAGCAACCAATTTTTCCTTTATCTCGGACCCACCGACAAGCAATATGTCCCCTACCAAAACAGAAGGCACAAGCCCCTCATGTTTTCTTAAATGCAAACTCACGCTCATTAATCTGCTCAAATTTTCTTTGTTCTCTTGAACGTTCGACTCCTGCCAGTTAACCCTGTTTGCATATTTATCTTTAATGGAAGGTAAAAAATCCTTTTTTAACCCAAGGCAGGCTTTGCAATGCGGGGAATAAAACAGAGTAACTTCCGGCTTATGCGTGTCTTTTGGGGTTTGGACAACAGGTTTTGCTTCAGAAACAACAACCGGTATATTTTTGTCGGTTTTTGGCGGTTCTTGCCCTTCTGAATACGCACTTAAAGGTAAAACTATTAACAAAAAGGTAAAAATTGTTTTTTTCATTGGACTATAGAGTAGCATTATACCTTTAAAATATAAAACGACAAGACTATCGGGTGAACGGTAGCATACTTAATCTTGCATAGGCTCTTCTCTTCAATGAAACTGATAATTTTTTCGCTTCAGGTCGATTTCTTAACGCCAAAAATCTTTACCCTAGCAATAAACCCAGGCATTCTTAAAGCCAAAAAAGAATTATTCGCTAAACGCAATTTTTCCCCGGGAACAAAAAGGAAAGGGACGATAAAAACCGCCTAAAAATGCGTAACTCGCCCTATATAACTACATGATTAAGGAAATAG
>JBAYMZ010000145.1:0-4563 GCA_041663385.1 Candidatus Omnitrophota bacterium | reverse complement strand
CCTTTTCTAAATTTTTTATAACTTTGATTGTTTCATGCTCCCCTTTCTGCGCAAGCTCTTTTGCCCTGCTAAAATCACCCCAACAAAAATCCTCTAAATCCGGAGCAATAATAAAATCAGCGCCCACCAGGCTTTCCTCAATAATCCTCCTGTATCTTATCCTATCGGCTAAATTCATAAGATCCATAGCATTTCGCACATGCGGAAATTTATAGTCAGATCTTTCCAGGTTTATTGCAATTACAAAATCAGTTTTCGCCTTTAGAACCTTAACGGGGACAGGCATAAGCACCCCCCCATCTATCAAAAGCCGTTCTTCAGTTTTAAGCGGCGGGAAAAATCCGGGGTAAGAAGAAGAGGCAAGCACTCCCCTATACAACAAACCATCTTTTATGGTAATAACCTCTCCTTTAAATATATCAACCGCGGTTACCAAAAAGGGTATTTTACAATCAGAAAAAGAACAATCGCCAAAAAGACTTTTAAATATTTTTAGAAACGGTTTTATCGCTACAAGGGAAGGTTTTGCTATGCGTAAATTCCAGATATAAAACTCTTTTGCTATATCGAAAAAATTCTCTAAAAAATCTGTTTTTGCCGCAACATTTGTCGCGGAAAAACTACTCTTCATTAGCAGCACTTCCTTTTGATGCCGGCCAAGGATTTCAAGGATACGCTCCTCAACTTCATTTATATTTGCGTTTAAAGCGTAGAGCCCACCCACTAATGAGCCGATGGAGGTTCCGGAAATAAGATCTATTTTTATTTTTGCTTTTTCCAAAGCTCTTATTGCTCCGATATGGAAAAAACCCCGCGCCACCCCTCCGCCTAAAGCAAGACCTATCTTCATAATTTATTTTAGTCCACAGTCCATAGTTTTACATCTCTGGGCTATTAGCTATGGATTACGAACTACTCCTTAGCAATCGCCAATGTAATCACACCGGCAAGAATCAAAAATAAACCTATACACCCTTTAATAATTATCCAAAGGCTCGGCCACCAGTGCATAAGCGCAATCAACCCGAAAATAATAAATATCATCCCAAGAATTATCTTAACTACCATTTTCCCCGGATTTGAACTTTTGTTTACTGCGGCTTCTTGTGTCTTATTCTGCTCTTCCATACCTACCTCCTTGCATTATATGTTACGCAGGTTACGGGAAGCTACGAAGGTTACGAATGTTACATTTAAAACCTCGTGTTTAGTGTAACCTTCGTAACCTGCGTAACCTACCCAACAGGGTGGCCTGTTGGCCTACGTAACTTTCGTAACCTTAATTTACACCTTTCTACTTTTTAAATATATATAACTTTCCTCTTTTTGTCAACCACAACAAAGACTGTCAAAGTACTGCTAACTCAATTATTTTTTTAATCAATTTATTGTAGCTATACCCATACTTAAACGCCTGCTTTACGTATCCACTGTCCGTATTTATATCAGGGTTGGGGTTTGCGTCAATCACAAAAATCTTTCCATCTTTCTCACGTAAATCAATCCTGAAATACCCCTTGCAGCCAAGTGCTTTTGCGGCTTTGCCCGCTATGTCTATTATTCTATTTTTTAATCTTTTGTCCGACATTTGGCCGCGAAACGGCTTGATCTTTTTAAACTCATTTGTTTTCTTATCCCATTTCGAAGCATAAGTTAAAAATTGCGGCAAATTTTTATATCGTAAATAGTTTATAACAGAAACACCCAATACCTCATATGGCCCGTTACCAAGAAATGCCACACTGTATTCCTCTCCTGGTAAAAAATCTTCAACTATAAGGCCTCTTGGAAATTCTTTTAATCGCTTGCGTAAAACATCCACCAACTCTTCCCTGCCATAAACAAGAGAATCGCTACCTATGCCAACGCTAGCATCTTCAGAGCAGGGTTTTACAAAAACAGGAAAAACTAAATTACTAATTTTTAAATCTTTGATATTTTTTACAACTATGCCTCCAGGCACAGCAATACCTTTGTTTTTTAAGATATGTTTCGTCTTTGCTTTATCCAAACAGGCGGCAAGGGCAAAAGATGGATTACCGGTAAAAGGAATATTCGTCATTTCAATAATTTTCGCGAATTCCACTTCCCTGAACGGCTCATCACTAAAACCTTCAAAAAGATTAAAAATACACCAGGGATTTCTATCTAAAATTATTTTTCTAAGCTTTAAGCTATCATTAAAATCGCTTTTCTTAATAAAAAGGTTTTCAGCCTTTATGTTTTTTTTCAATAAAACATTCTGTATAGCTTTTTTGCACCTTAAAACATCTGAAATATCTTTTCTTTGATTGCTTTCTTTAGCAATCGCGATTAAGATAGGTTTTTCCTTTACTCGCATAATTATATAAAATTACAATTGAAGAATTCTCCATGCTGAAGCGTATAAAGCAATGACTTTTCCCTTAAGAATTATTCGACTAAAAACATATTGCGGATTGTCTAAGGCTTTTAAAGGAAATTTAATCACAATCGAGTTCCCCCGCGAAATAGTTTTTAAATTTTCAATAAAAATCATTTTTCTTTTATCGTACGCGATTACGGTTCTGTCTTTTGCCTTAAAAAATATTTTTGGCATAAGAGAAAAATCTTTATCTGATTTATAGCCTAATAAATACACATCCGCCTTAATCCCTTGAGCTATTTTTTTATTGAATCGAATATTAATGTATAAATATTCCTTGTCCCTTGAGTATGTTATTTTAGAAATCATACTGGAATCGCCTTTAGAACCTTGCGCTCCTTTGGCCTTTGTATCTATAAACGGATACCGGCACAAAAGCTCGTTAGCTCTGACAAAACTCAAAAGATAAGAATCACCAAGAGAAAGCTGGCTTTTATACCGCCGCAGTGCTTTTTGCTTATTATCCACCTCCGCAATATCCAAAGAAACCTTATCCCAGACTACATCTGCAGTAATGAATTCTTCCGGTGGATTTAATTCAAATGTGGGAAGATACTTTTTTACTTTAGGCCAGCCGGCTTTATGCACTAAATAAGAATATTGTTCTTTCGGAGCAAATTTATCTTTTAGATCAAGCAAAACAGTATTAACAAAAACATAGAGGCTGCGGTGGTCAGGATTTGTATCCTTAGGGCTGGACATATAAACTATTGTCGGTTTAAAACTGCTTAAAACACTCTTTATATCATTGATTATGCTTTCTCCTATATACGGGGCGCCAAAAGATAACGCATTTTTGTAAGGCACTTTTTTTATGTGCGTAAGTATGCTTTCCGCAGGCCACTTTTTATCCCAGAAACCGGTAAGTATAGCTTCTGTAAACCTGTCAGGATAACCCAAAAATATTAGATCATCCTTGTTTACGTTAAGATATTTAGTCGCATCATATGCTTCCCTCTCGCGCGTGAGGCCGATATTTATAAAACCAGCTGGCGACATTACAGGATGTTTTTTGTAAAAGAGATGATTGACCTCGTTATATTCACCGCTAGTAAGATAAACTATTTTAAGTTTTGCTCCCGCTTTTAAAATTTTCTGGATTGTGCCGCCTAAAGCAATAATTTCATCATCCGGATGAGGGGCAAATATCATAACCCTGTCACTAGCCGAAAAATTTATCTCTTCCGAAGAAAAAACCGGCAGCCAAATTATAATTGTGAGAAGTAGTAATGTTATTTTTTTCATTTTTCGGCTTTGTGTCTTTTTTACGGCTTTGCGGTGTGCATAGCCCTTTTTAATGCCTCAACCATTATTCTCCTTACAAGATAACTGTAATTTTTATTTTCCAATTTACAAATAATAGGCAAATCACTATATGCCGGCGATAATCCCGGCAGCGGGTTGACATCGATTACCCGCGGAATATTAAATTTATCCAGCCTAAAATCTATGCGCGCAATATCTCTTAATTCAAGGGCCCTGAAAGCTCCAATCGCATATTCTTCTACAAATTTCTGAATTTTTTTATCAATAGCGCATTTCGGTTCATATCGTATTTTAGTCTGCCAATCACGTTTATTCTCCTGAGAATAGAGAAACAACTTAACATCTTTATCGACCGGCACAATACGCATCATACCCAAAAGATACGGTGGTTTATTGCCGCATACGCCGGCAGTAATTTCATCTCTCTCAAGAAACTCTTCAATTAATGCCGGTTGTTTATATTTTGAAATTATATAAAGAGCCTTACTTTCAAGGCTTCTAAAATCGCAGACAACCGAATCAAGAAATATTCCTTTTGATGAACCCTCCCAGCAAGGCTTTACGATGAATAATCTTTTTTTCTTAAAAAACTTTTTACAAGGTTGCAAATCTTTTTCACCTTTCACCACAAAAGCGAATGGAACCGGAATGCCTGCTGATTTTAATACAATATTCGTAAGATACTTATCAAGCGCTATCCCTAAAGCTATAGGGTCAGAACCTAAGTATGGTATGTTTAAACTCTCTAATATGGAAGGGACTTGCGATTCTCTTGCGCGGTAAGAATTTATACCTTCTGCGATATTAAAAACAAAATCAGGTTTTGCTTTTAGTAGATTTTTTATTATTCGCGGAGTTTGTTCAATACGTATAACTGAAGCGGCAAATATTTT
>JBAYMZ010000144.1:0-4565 GCA_041663385.1 Candidatus Omnitrophota bacterium | reverse complement strand
TAATGGTCTTCCACGCCGGCTATATCCGTAAGAACTTTATATTGCTCTCCTTCTGTAATTAAACCAAGGGCAATACCTGCTACCGGAGCCTTTATGGGAACACCGGCATCCATTAAAGATAAAGTTGTAGCACATACTGTGGCCATACTGGATGAACCGTTTGATTCCAAAATTTCCGAAACCGCTCTTATCGTATAAGGGAACACTTCTTTCGGAGGGAACATCGGCAATAATGCTTTTTCTGCCAGAGCGCCATGGCCGATATCTCTGCGTGATGGGCCGCGCATAGCTTTTATTTCTCCTACGCTAAAAGGAGGAAAACTATAGTGCAGCATAAAACGTTTGGTCTTTCTGCCTTCAAGTGCTTCTATGGTTTGCTCATCAGAACTTGAACCTAAAGTTATAATCGCTAAACTTTGAGTTTGGCCGCGAGTAAATACTGCTGAGCCATGCGTACGCGGCAACACCCCTGCCTGACAGTCTATATGCCTGATTTCTTTTAAAGACCGGCCGTCCGGCCTTTTGTTCTCTTCAACAATTTTTTTGCGCACAAATTCTTCTTCAAGCCTGAAAAACACATCTTTAACTTTTTGACAATCAGTTTCCGGATTGATTTTTAGTAATTCTTCGCAAAGAGAAACAAGTATTTTATCAACGCCAGCTTCTCTTTCTTCTTTTTTCACAATACCGTAAACTGTTTCAAGCGCGGTAAAAATCTTATCTTTTAATGATTCATACAACTTGTTATCTATTTCAGATAAAGGAACTTCTTTCTTTTTCTTGCCGGCAGAATTACGCAAGTTTTTCTGGGCTAAAACTATTTCTTTTATGAAAGGCGCGGCAAACTTTATAGCATCAAGGACATCTTCTTCGGAAACCTCATTAAGCCCGCCCTCAAGCATCACGACATCTTCTTCTGTACCAACTACCACCAAATCCATAACTGATTTTTCTCTTTCTTCATAGTTAGGATTAAGAATAAAACTATCTTCGATTTTGCTGATTCTTACTGCTCCAACCGGATTATGAAATGGGATGTCTGAAATAAACAAAGCGGTGCTTGCGGCATTAATGGCAAGAATGTCAGCGTCATTTTTGCCGTCGCTAGATAGCACCATTGCAACTAGTTGGATTTCATTGGTAAGGCCGTTAGGGAAAAGCGGCCGAAGCGGCCTGTCTATAAGGCGCGCGGTAAGTATTTCATCATCTTTGGGCCTGCCTTCCCGCTTGATAAAACCGCCGGGAATTTTACCCATCGCATAAGTTCTTTCCTGATACTCTACGGTAAGGGGTAGAAAATTTTCAGTTTCTTTAGGTTTTTTAGACATGCAGGCTGTCGCAAGCACAACAGTATCGCCATAGGAAACAACAACGCTGCCGTTTGCCTGTTTAGCCCAGTCACCTGTAGAAAAATTTAGGGAATTTTTTCCCAAATTGGGGACAGATGTGGAGAAAGCCATTTTATTTAAGTTTTAGTTCCTTTGCGACTCCATCATACCCTTTAGGGTCTTTCCTCTTAAGATAAGCGAGAAGCCGTCTGCGTCTTCCTACAAGCATAAGAAGCCCGCGGCGGGAATGGAAGTCTTTTTTGTGCTTTTTAAGGTGCTCAGTCAACTCAGTAATCCTTTCAGTAAGCAAAGCGATTTGCACTGAAGCAGAACCTGTATCCTGAGGATGTTCCTTAAATTTTTCGATTAAGTTTTTCTTTTTGCTTTTGGCAATCATGATAATATAATACCTTTTTCTTGTTTTTCTGTCAACCCTTAAGGATTACTTTAGAAAGGGCGGCTGGTCACCTACTAACTTATCTTCCGTAGCTATAATAAAGGAAGAAGCTTTTGTAAGCAGGAGCTTTTAGCTAAAAAGATTATAACAGAATCCGGGTTTGGGGTCAAATACTTTTTTAGAGCCTTTTATTTAGGCATTTATTATGTTACGAAGGTTACGGATGTTACGGGAAGTTACGAAAGTTACATTTAAAACCTCGTGTTTTACTGTAACCTTCGTAACCTGCCCAACAGGGTGGCCTGTTGGCCTACGTAACTTTCGTAACATTCGTAACCTAAATAAGCTATTATCCGCTTAACCTACTTGCCCTTTGGTATACTGCGAAAGATGCTTAATGCGTTTAAGCATATTGGGATGGGTGCTTAAAATTTCCATGGCTTTATCCGCAAACGAAAGTTTTATATTCCTTTCGGCTAAACCACGTAATTCGTACGGATCAATGCTGCCGCTTCTATCTAAATCTAACTCAGCCAAATCAGCGATGTCTCTTCTTGCTGTTGATACATCATTCACAAAAAAAGCCCGGACACCTTCTACCTCTTTTAAACTCTCTTTTGATGTTTTTGCCGCGCCATAAACAAGTTTATACAATGCCGTAGCCATCACCGAAGGCGAACTGCCTAAGCTTATCGAGCCTTTATCGGCAAAATATTCTCTTATGCGGGAAGCATAAAGCACCAAAAGATTGGTAATCAAATAAAAAAGAAAAGCCACAAGGCCTATTAGCGCGGCAGAACTATTGCTTTCGCGGTTGCGCGAAGAAGAACCAAAAAAGGCAAAACGATAAAAAATATAATACATAACAAGAGGGATAACCGAAAGTAAAGTTATAAAAAGAACATCTTTATTCTTAAGATGGCTCATTTCATGGCCCAACACAGCTTTTAGCTCATCTTTATCCAATAAATCCATAATACCTTTGGTAACACATACTCTTCCGTCTTTAACACTTCTTCCAAAAGCAAAAGCATTAGGCACATTTATATAAGATATTCCTATCTTGGGTGTTGGTATGCCTGCCCGCTTTGCTAAATCCTCTACCATTTCAAAAAGCCATGGCGCTTCTTCTTTCTTTATATATTTTACGCGCATTGACATCTCAACAATTTTTGGCCCGATAAGGTATTGAAAGAAAATCATACCAAAAGCAAAAAGTATCTGCGGCAGGAATCCGCTGATACCACTGTAATGCATAATCAACGAACCTATAGCGTAAAGAATCGCGAAAAGTATAATTACCAATAGGGACATTCTTAATCTAAGTGAAAACATATCAACCTCCTGCTTATATTTGATTTAATGGAAATACGGTCAAAGCACAGTGAGAATACGGTAGAAATACAATTGTATTTCTACCGTATCTCAACTGTATTTCAATCTAACTAGCGGGTTTCTTCTTTATTGTCTGGGCCTTTATCGAACTCTTTAACTATCTTTCTAACTTCAAATTCCGTCGTCTCTATCTTTTCTCTGCATAATTTAATGAGCTCAACCGCGCGTTTGACTTTTACAGAAAGCTCATCTACGTCTACTCTTTCTGATTCCAAGTCTTCAAGTATGCTATTTAATTCGCTAACAGCTTCGCTGTATTTTATTGGTTTTTTACTCATCGGATTTTTAAAATTGTGTAAAGTTTAAAGTGTAATGTTTATTTGTGTAATGGCTTTACACATAAATCCATTACACTCACTTTACACATTACACTTTACACGTTACACATATCTTCATTGCGCTGTTTTTGTTTTCACTTCAGACGATATTTCGCCCTTATAAAGAACGGTTTTTATCATATCATTTTCCCCTACATCGTCAATAGATTTTATGGCTCTTTGGCCCTTAAAAGTTATGGAATAACCCCTTTTTAATACATTATGCGGATCAAGCAGGCGGATTTTACTTTCTTTATGGCTAAGCTCATCGGCCACACCTTTAAAAATTTTACTTAGATGTAATTTAAAAATTGAAACGCTGCCAACAAGTTCATTCCTCTTTAATTCCAGAAAGCGTTTTGTGAAATTATCTACAGTAACTTGCTTTGAGAGAAGTTCTTCTTTATGGCCCCGTAAATATCTTGGGACCGCGGAATCTATCTTCACTGCGATGGTTTCAAGCGCATTCTTCGAATCCTCAAGCAAATCTTTCGCACAAGTTTCTATCTTTTGTTCAAAATCAGTCAAAGAATCAAGAAAATTTTTTACACGCTCAACCAAAAATTGCGCTCCTTTGGTCGGTGTTTTTACAAAGGTATGCGCGACCATATCGGTAATTGAAGTATTAATTTCATGGCCGATTGCTGAAATAAGCGGAAATTTTAAAGAAGCAATGCTTTCAGCTATTTTCTTGTTATCGAACCAGCTCAAATCCGCGGTTGAACCTCCACCTCGCGCGATCATAATCACATCAAGCTCATCCATTGATAAGTTACTAAAGAAATTAAGCGCGGCCAGCACATCGTTTTCAACAAGCTTACCCTGCATATAACAATCGTAAACAGAAATATTAAAACCATATTTGCTTTTTTTAAACTCATCGATAACGTCGTGATACGCCGCGGAATCCGGAGAAGTTATGAGCCCCACTTTTAATGGGATAAGCGGCATGGAAATAAGTTTATTCTTTTCAAATAATCCTTTCGCTCTTAACTCCTCAATTATTTTTTGACGGCTTTGCGCCATCTTGCCAAGAGTATAAACCGGATCAATATCAAAAACAGTTAAACTGAATTGACCGGTTTTTACGTATAAATCCACCTTACAAAGAAGTTTTACTTCGATGTC
>JBAYMZ010000143.1:0-4568 GCA_041663385.1 Candidatus Omnitrophota bacterium | reverse complement strand
GTTAAACCCAAACCATCCAAACCAAAGCAAACCGGTTCCAAGCACGATAAACGGAAGATTGTGCGGAGCAGGTGTATTTGAATCAAGATTTTTTCTCCTACCGATAAAAATAGCGGTAACAAGCGCAGCTATACCGGCATTTATATGAACTACTGTGCCGCCGGCGAAATCAAGCGCTCCTAAGTTCCGCAGCCAGCCGCCCATTCCCCATACCCAGTGACAAAGCGGATCATAAACAAAAGTTGCCCAGAGAAGCGTAAATATCAGGAACGCGGAAAACTTCATCCTTTCGGCAAACGCGCCAATAATCAAAGCCGGGGTAATAATCGCAAACATCGCCTGAAATATCATAAATGCCTGATGCGGTATTGTTCCGGCATAATCCGCATATGGCTCAAGGCCTACGCCGTTTAATCCAAACCAGCCAAAGCCTCCCCAGAAGCCATTACCAGGATGAAAAGAAAGGCTGTATCCAAACAAAACCCACTGCACGCTTAATGCGCACATAATAATAAAACATTGCATCAAGATGCTTAAAATATTTTTTTTTCTTACCATGCCGCCATAGAAAAATGCCAGAGCCGGCGTCATGAGCAACACCAGAGCCGAACAAATTAAAACCCATGCGGTATCGCCTGCATTAATCATACCTACCTCCTTTTTTTCCTTAAAAAACAAAAGGCGTCTTCTATCCTCTCCCGGATTAAAAGACGCCTACGTCTAAAAACAGAAAAAGCGTTCCTTTTTTAAGAACGCCCTTAAATCACACGACAATGTGTTTATCAACCGAAGCTACAATCTTACAAGTAAAAAACTTACCGGCGTGGTAACTTTATTTTTCGATTACTTCTTTTCCTAAACCTGCGCATTTATCTTTAATCTTATTTCTTATTTTAATTACCATGGCATGTGATATGCCTAAATGCTTACCGATATCCCTCACGGTTACATCATCGAGAGAATAACGCAAAACCTCTCTTTGTCTCGCATCAAGCAATTTATTTATATCTTCCAAAAGCAGTTTGGCCCCTAAAGAATCCCTGCTGCCTTCTGTGTGAAAAGAAGGAATCACATCTTCAAGGGTGCAATCTTCGCTATCGGTTAAAATAGCGTTCAGGCTTACCGAATGCGAATCGATTTTTTTATAAACTTTCCGGATATGGTTCTTAAGGAAAAACATCGACCCCTGCAATATATAGCTGTCGGTTTTTCCTTGAAGCTTATGCTGATTATATTTTTGCCAAAGCTCTAAGATCGCTTCCTGATACAAATCATCGTCATCAAATGACGTATACCGGCCGTCAAGCTTTCTCGCGATAGCCTTTAGTTTCGGGGAGATTTTTTTAGTTAATTCGTTGAAACTCATAATATTTGATTTATGTTACGATGGTTACGGATGTTACGGGAAGTTACGAAAGTTACCCTGAAATCACTTAATTTACTGTAACCTTCGTAACCTACCCAACAGGGTGGCCTGTTGGCCTACGTAACTTTCGTAACATTCGTAACCTATAAATAGGAAAAACCCTTCCCTAAGCATATCTGTGCTTAGAAAAGGGCTTCGTTGCCTTTTATCTGATTACACTGATTTACCTTAGTGTAACCGCTGTTTATATGTCCCGAAAATAAGAATCCCCAATCTTTTGGATTGGGGCATCATTGCCTCGAACTTCTTTGTCTTAAAATTTATAACATATCTTCAGGCCATTGTCAAGGCCTTTTGATTTCCGAGGAAAGTATAATTGCCTCAGCAACATCCTTCATCGTCAGGCGCTTATTCATACTGGCCTTTCGAAGAAGTTCATAAGCCTGCTCTTCAGTGAGGCCTTTTTCTTTCATTAAAATCCCTTTTGCTTTTTCTATCTTTTTACGCGCCTCAAGCTCTTCCTGAACAATTTTGGTTTTTACCATAAGCTCGGTATTTTCTATTGAAACCGCTGCCTGATTCGCAACCGCGGTTAAAAGATCTATATCGCTTTCGCTAAAATCATATAAGCTTGTGGTATAGCAATTAATAACCCCGATAACTTTGTTCTTTACCATCATCGGCACGCTGACCATTGAAACCAGCTTTTCCTTTTTTGCCAAGATCTTTTCTTTGTAGCGGGAATCACTGGTAACATCGGGTATAACAATGGGTTTCTTCTCTTTGGCAACCAGGCCGACAATGCCTTCGCCAACCATCAATTTCCTGTCTTTAAGATACTCCTCACTCATCGACTGTGTTGCCCTAATTCTTAATGTCTGCTCTTTATCGTCCAGGAGCCAAAGCGAGCAAATCTTGGCATGCATTACATTAGCGGTAAGAGTAACAATAAGCTTTAGGATATCGCCTAAGTAAAGATCGCTGGTTATGGCCTTGCCGATCTTGCTTAATGTTTCCAAATAGTCTTTGTAGGAACCTTTTTTCATAATTAAACCTCTTTAGTATGTCATATTGTAGCAATATTTAACAGTAAATCAATAACAAAGAATAGACAATTAATTTCTATTAATTTCTTAATTTCTATTAATTTCCATTGAAATTGGTAGAGATTAGTAGAAATTTTAGAAATTGATTGTCTCGTTTTAATAGCAAGCGAGACAATGTATTTCTATGTATTTCGCGAGCACAGGCCTTCTGCCGATTACTAAAGCAGGCTTGGGCGAGCAAATTTCTATGAATTTCTATTTATTGCCCATTTCTTAAGCAAAATATGCTATATTTTTCAACACTTTTTAGCACATTGTAAAGAGAATAAAAAAATACTTGACAATTGTAAAGAAACATTTTACAATTGTAGCAGAATCATAGAATAACTGTTTACAAAGGGAAAGAATTATTGTAGAACTGCAGAAAACAAAATCTTATTACCCCGCCTCACAGAAGAGGCTGAAAAATTCTCTACGATAATTTTTCAGCGTTCGGCGGGGTTAATTCGCACTAACATTTTTTCTGCACCACTAGCGGTTTTGAAAAAATGTTGTGCTCATTAAAGGAGGGTAAAATGGAACAAGAATATCTAAGTCCAACCGAAGCAGCTAAGGTTTTAGGCATCAGCCGGCAAGGTGTTATTGAACGCATTAAACATGGCGCTCTTTACGCGGAGCGAGTCGGCAACCGTTATATTATTCCTAAAAATAGCCTTGCGGCAAAAGACGCCTCCTCTGCCGGCAAAATAACACACGAAGATAATAGCCACAGCGCCAAAACAACTAAAAAAGAACTCATCGCGAACATTTTAGAAACGGTACGCAAATCAGAAATCAAAACTATACAACTTTGGTTTGTTGATATTTTAGGAATCTTAAAGTGCATCTCGATAACACCAGGGGAATTAAAAGATGTCTTGAACCATGGAAAAGGTTTTGACGGCTCCTCTGTCACCGGTTTTGCTGAGGCACAAGAATCGGATATTATCGCTATGCCGGATCCAACAACTTTTAAAATACTTCCCTGGACAAAAGACGCTAACCTCACTGCGCGGCTTTTTTGCGATATCTTAAACCCCGATCTGACTCCTTATGCCGGCGATCCGCGCCATGTTTTAAAGAGAGCTTTAGCGCGGGCAAAGAAATTAGGTTATACTTTTTATGTTGGCCCGGAAATTGAATACTTTTATTTTAAGTCCGACAAAAGCCCGGAAATCATCGATGAAGGCTCTTATTTCGAATTAATACCTAACGATCTTGCCGATACCATGCGCAATAAAACCATAAGGGTTTTAGAAGAAATGGGGATTATTATGGAAGCCGCCCACCATGAAGTCGCACCCAGCCAACACGAAATAGATCCTAAATACAATGACGCCTTAACCATGGCAGATAACGCCATCACCTCTAAATATGTCATCAAAGAAATTGCCCAGCAAAATGGGGTTTACGCTAGCTTTATGCCTAAACCACTTTTTGGCGTAAACGGGTCAGGAATGCATGTGCATCAATCATTGTTCAGGCAAGACCGCAATGCTTTCTTTGATAAAAAAGATAAACATCACCTCTCTTCCATTGCTAAAGATTTTATTGCCGGACAATTAGCGCACGCACGGGAAATTTGTTCGCTTACCGCGCAATGGGTTAACTCTTACAAAAGATTAGTCCCCGGCTATGAAGCACCAGTATACATTTCCTGGGCACAAAAAAATCGCACTGCACTTTTAAGAGTTCCTTTGTATCGTCCGGGAAACGAAAAAGCAACGCGCGTAGAATTACGGTGCCCGGACCCAGCTTGTAACCCTTATCTTGCTTTTGCGGTAATGCTTACTGCCGGCCTTGAAGGCATTGAAAAAAAATACACGCTGATGCCGCCGGTTGAGCCTAACCTTTACCATATGGCAATGGAAGAAAGAGAAAGGCGCGGCGTTGAATCTTTGCCGGGAAACCTCTTTGAAGCAATACTTGAAACCGAAAAAAGCAAATTTATAAAAGAAGCTTTAGGCGAGCACATATTTAGCCGGTTTCTCTTTAACAAAAAGAAAGAATGGGACGAGTACCGGATGCAAATTAGCCAGCACGAAATCAAAAAGTATCTTCCTCTGCTGTAAAGCCCCCCCGGCCTAATCCTAAAGGATAGACCATCCTAATACATT
>JBAYMZ010000142.1:0-4619 GCA_041663385.1 Candidatus Omnitrophota bacterium | reverse complement strand
TGCAGTTATTTGGGCCGCTTTTTTTAATTTCATGGCCTTCTTTTTCTTCGGCCACCATGTGGCTAATACTATCGGTAAAGGCATTGTTGATATTGCAATTATAGATAATGGTATTATTTTTGGAACGCTTTTCGGCGCTTGCGGCTGGAATGTTATTACCTGGTATTTTGGCCTGCCTACGAGTTCTTCCCATGCTTTAATCGGAGGATTGGTCGGTGCAGCTATTGTAAAAGCGGGGATAGCGCCGCTTAAGTGGGCGGGAATTTTAAAAACAGTTTCCTTTATTTTTATTTCTCCTATTTTAGGGCTTATTTTAGGTTTGGTATTTGGTATTTTAGTCTATTGGATATTTAGAAAAAGTGCTCCACTTAAAGTAGATCATATTTTCAGAAAAGGCCAGCTGTTATCCGCGGCATTCTATAGTATGGGCCATGGAGGCAATGACGCGCAAAAAACCATGGGTATTATTGCAAGCCTGCTTTTTAGCGCCGGACTCTTGGGCAAAGAGTTTCGTATACCCCTTTGGGTTGTTTTCGCCTGCTACAGTGCTATTGCTCTTGGAACTATGTTTGGCGGTTGGCGCATTGTTAAAACTATGGGCCAACGCGTTGCTAAGCTTAAACCCGTGGATGGTTTTTGTGCAGAGTTGGGGGCAGCTGTAACGTTATTTATTGCTTCACAATTCGGCATACCGGTGAGCACTACGCACACAATTACCGGCAGTATTATGGGCATCGGCTCTCTCAGGCGTTTGTCCGCGGTGCGCTGGGGTGTTGCCGGGCAGATTGTCTGGGCCTGGGTTTTAACGATTCCCTGTTCCGCTTTCATGTCAGCCATCGCATATAGTATTTTGCGAAAGATTTCAAATTAGAAAATCGCGGCTGCATATTTTCATAGAATTCTAAAATTTTAATAGATTTTTGGATTGCTTGAAATAATAACTTATAAGGGTTATAATTTATGTCAATTATGAAAAAAACAGTTCTCGTAACCGGTTCGGCGGGTTTGGTTGGCTCTGAATGTGTGCGTTTTTTTAGCCAAAAAGGCTTTGCGGTTGTCGGCATCGATAACAATATGCGCATGGCATTTTTTGGTAAAGACGGGTCTGTTGAGTGGAATAAAAAACTGCTTTTAGAAACAGTGCCTGGCTACACGCATCATGATATTGATATTCGTGATAAAACTGCTATTGAAAGTTTAATTTCTAAATATAATTTTGATTTAATCATTCATACTGCCGCGCAGCCGTCGCATGATTGGGCGGCACAGGATCCTTATGTTGATTTTGGCGTTAATGCTATAGGCACGCATATTCTTCTTGAAAGCGCACGGCGGCTTGCTCCAAAAGCGGTTTTTATTTATACTTCAACAAATAAAGTTTACGGCGATAACCCAAACCGGCTTCCTTTGGTCGAACTCAAAACGCGTTACGAGCTTCCCAAGGATCATCTTTATTATAAAGGAATAGATGAAACATTAAGCATTGATAATTGCCTTCATAGTTTGTTCGGCGCTTCGAAGCTATCCGCGGATATTCTTGTTCAGGAATATGGCAGGTATTTTGGAATGAACTGCGCGGTATTTCGCGCGGGATGCATCACCGGAGCATATCATTCTGGCGCAAAACTTCACGGGTTTTTGTCTTATCTTGTTAAATGCTGTATTTCCGGAGAAAAATATACTATTTATGGTTATAAAGGAAAACAAGTACGCGACAATATTCATGCTTTTGATTTGACGAATGCGTTTTATCAGTTTTTTTTAAAGCCTCGCTGTGGAGAAATTTATAATATTGGCGGAACGCGTATCGCGAGTGTTTCTGTCCTGGAAGCGATTGAAATTTGCGAAAAGGCCTGTGGGAAAAAACTAAAATATGAGTATGTCGATACAAATAGGATAGGGGACCACATTTGGTGGATATCCGATGTTGCAAAATTTCAGGCGCACTATCCGAATTGGAAGCTAACCTACGATAAATATAGCGTAATTGAGGATATAGTTCGCGGAGTAACCCATTCATAGGCCGGTTGCGTCAATCGGTTGCGGTTACGCAACTCGTATCGTTTATCGTTATTCGGTTGCGTCTTAAATCTTTTTTCTGACGTATCACGTATAACGCAACCGAAACGAGGTGCGAAGCCTTCCCGAAGGGGACCGCGCAACCGTAAAACGAAAAACGATAACTTTATGTTTTCTAAACTTAATAAGTTTGACGTCATCGTCTGGGCGGTCATTTCTATTTTTATTATCGCAATGGGTTTCACTATTGCGCACAGAGACGGCAGGGACCTGAAGGTCGGTTTGTTCGGAGTTGAACAGGTTTTACAAAAAAAATCTCCCTACGAAAATCCAAGTGACCCTAACCGCACAATCTTTCGCTACGCTCCCGGCATAACCATACTCGAATACCCGTTTTTATTCAAGGCGAAAATGGTTAATCCGTCCAATCTTGATTTTGAAAATATTAAGCCCTCAGTTTTTGCCTGGTATATTTTTGAAATTTTAGCTCTTTTTTTTAGCGCTAAAATACTTCTTAAACTTATCCCTTCAGCCTCAAAAGAGGCGAGTTCCCGTAATTTTAAAATTGCTTTACTTTTGGCGCTGCCGCTTATTGGCTATGAGATATCAAATAGCCAGAATAAACTAATAGCGCTATTCTTTTTGCTAACAGCATTGTGGCTGTTTAAAAAACAAAAATGGTTCTTTTCGGCTATTGTGTTTAATATCGCGATGACAGTTTATATACCGTTATCTTTTTTTATTTTCTATTTTCTGATAAAGAGTAAAGGCCGGTACATAATCCATTTCTTATCAGGAGCCATTACTGTATTTTTTGTTATTCCGTCGCTTTTTTTCGGTTGGGAGTTTAATTTATATCTGCTCAAAGAGTGGTTTAGGCTTAGCCTTGCGCCGTTTTCCGCCACAACTTCTTATGCCAGTTATGTTGATTTGAGGGTGAGTAGCCAGTCGCTTCCAAGCGCGATTGGGCGGTTATTTGTTTCAGGTAAAACCGGCGATTTTAAATATCTTATTTCTCCTGAAGCGGTGCACATTGTTATCCGGGTATTTTCCGGATTGGTGCTTTTGTTCTCTTGTATCGGGGCATTTTTTGCCAGAAAGAACGAGAAATTAGACGGGTTTATAATTGCCACGTTCTTGATGCTTGCGCTAATTATGCCGCAATATTGTATTTATTACACCTGGGCGTATTTATTTGTAATATATTTCATTGTATTTAATTATCTTGGCTATTATGAGGTGTCAATTTTACAAAAAAGGGCGCTGGTTATCTCGCTTTCTCTTTTATTTTTATCAATTTGCCTTATCGGTGTGCATTTCTTTAAGTATTACTCGGCCATTTTCTGGATGACTTTTATTCTATGGGCAAAAATGGTATTAGCGATGATACTAAACAAATAGGAAATTTTTTAAGAACGGATAAAAACGGATGGTTACGGATGTCGCGGATAAAACCATCCGTTTGAATCCGTAACAATCCGTGACATCCGTTCTACAAAAATATAATAAATATGAAAAAGCAAAGCCTTTCAGTGGTTTTAATCGCTCACAACGAAGAGCAGACCGTTGGCCAGATGGTTT
The DNA here is from genome assembly GCA_041663385.1 of Candidatus Omnitrophota bacterium. Taxonomy (GTDB): domain Bacteria; phylum Omnitrophota; class Gorgyraeia; order Duberdicusellales; family 4484-171; genus JAJYOP01. Next base: position 1,019 of record JBAYMZ010000142.1, on the reverse strand, counting down.
CCGGAATGCTTGCGGCATATCCTGACGAAATTTTAGAGGTTGTTGTGGTTGATGATGCAAGTGCTGACAGGACAGCTTCTATAGTTGAATCACTCATAGCCAAAGATAAAAGAGTACGGATTGTCAGAAGGGTTCCTCCTTGCGGAGTAGGCAGGGCGCTTAAAGACGGCTATCGAAACGCAAACCCTGAGGCGGAATATATTATATCGATGGATTCGGATTTTCTTGAAAATATCAATGAGGTGCGCGGCTTAATTAATAAAATTGACGAAGGCTGTGACGGTGTTATCGGCTCGCGCTTTATAGCCGGAGGAAAGCTGGTCAACTAGCCGCGCCAAAAAAAAATTATGAACCGCTTGTTCCACATTATTGTAAAAACTCTTTTTTTGATCAAACAGCATGACCTTACCAACAATTTCAAATTATATAAATCAGTAATTTTTAAAACCCTGCCCTGGAAAGCAACAGGGTATTCTATGAATGCGGAAACCGGCATATTACCCATACTTGCCGGTTATGATATAAAAGAAGCGCCGGTTTCCTGGATCGGCCGCACCGCAACAATGGGGTCATCGAAGTTTCGTCTTTTTAAATCAGGCTTAAATTACATCAATGTTATAGCGTATAGCTATTGGTTTATATTTAAAAAGCTGGTAAGAAAGGAAAGTGATGATTAAGGTTTCATTACCCCGCCTCACAGAAGAGGCTGAAAAATTCTCTACGATAATTTTTCAGCGTTCGGCGGGGTTAATTCACACTATCATTTTTTCTGCGCGCTTTGCGCTTGAAAAAATGATGTGTTCATTAAGGAGGTTCAAATGCCAATACTGCAACTCATTATATTTAAAATTCCTGCGCCTCTTTTATGTTTGATTGTTGTTGGTGGCAGTGTAATTTTTACCATAACCGGAGTTTTGGCAGTACGTCGTTTTGTCCCTCGTAAGCGGTTACAGTTGCATCATGAGGTGGCAGACCCTATTCTTGGTGCGCTTGCGGATACATATGCAGTACTTATAGCG
>JBAYMZ010000141.1:0-4678 GCA_041663385.1 Candidatus Omnitrophota bacterium | reverse complement strand
TCAAGATTTAAAACAACACTTGAATCAATATCTTCCCAAGCAACCTGGCCGATGACTGGTTCGAAGATGTTCTTCGGATCTTTCTTGTTGGCATCGATGACTTTAATCATGTGGTCGTCTTTGCGATCGCCTGTGCCGGATAAGTAGACGAAGGTCTGGTTGTTAATTTCATAGATATTGCTGGTTACTTCTGTGGTAGAAATTGGCTGCCCTAAATCACCTGCTTTTAATGCTGCTCTTAACTCCTCATTATTTTTATAATAATAAGTGCCTTCCAAACCGCTTAGAACAATAGCGCCATCTTTATCTTCCCAGGTGCCACGCAAAACAACAGGCTTGAAAATGTTTTTGAGCTTGTCACGAGAAACATTGGGATCGAAAATTTCAAGAAGATGATCGTCTTTATGCTCACCGATACCGTTTATAAACAAATACTTGCGCCCATTCTTCAATTCTCCTTTCTCTACTGTAACATTTGGCACTAATGGCTTCCCGAGGCTTCCTTCACTAAGCACCTTTCGTAGAGCTTCTGTGTCTTTAAAGTAATATACGCCTTCCGGTCCGCTTATTATGACTGGTTCGTTATCTTTCCAGGCTCCGCCAAAGTCAGTTTTACCTTTAAAAATATATAATTCGTCGTGGCCTTTCAAAGAAAGCACCTCAAATAAATGATCCTCTCCGTTTTGCATTAATATATATGTCCGTCCGTCGGAAAGTTTTCCTATTACGGCGATAGCGCCGGTTTTTCTGCCTTCCGGAAATTCTCTGCTTTTTGCAGCCTCAATATATGCTTGCCAATCATTTTGTTCGATACCAAATTCATATTCATGGCCTACGTTATTGGTAAAATTAACTACATAAAATTTGCCTTTATTAAATTGAAATGCATTTGTTTTCTCGCGCAGCCTGCGGCCGAAGAACCAGAAACCAGGCTCAAGATCGCGGCGTTTTGTTGAAACAAATTCATGAAGCCCTTCGATAGCTTTACCTAAACTGCCATCGGCATTTAGTGCATATCTTATAAATATCTGTTCAAATTCATACCTACCTTCTGATTTTCTGTCTTTAGGCGTATGATCAAAACCATATATTCTTCGAACGCCCCTATCCTCTCCATATACGGCAGCGTTATCCGGATTTGCGCCGGCGTTAAACCAGGCAATAACCTGTTCTTCTGTCATCTGTCGCACAATGTCCGGCTGATAGGTATTGCCTACAGGGAAATTTTTCTTATCTTTCTCGCCGGTTACAACACCTGCTTTTCTATCTTTTCCTTCTTCAAAAACAATACGGTTTAAAACGTCACCAACAAAAATTGAGTCAAGGCGTAAACCATTCCCCAACTTTAAGATTGTTCCTTCGATTAATTTATTTTTTCTCGTTTCATCATAACGTAAAATTAGTATCTGATTGCGTTCTTTATCAATTAAAGCACGCGCGCCGGTGTCTTTACTTTTGAGCCCGCTAAAATCTCCGGTAATTTGCGCGCGCAGGAAAGCAATCCTTTGCTCTGGATCATTAAGATTAGTTTTAACATCCCTTACGATTTGAGCGCCATGCGGATTATTTTTATCCACCTCTGCAACTGCTCTGACTACACCTGGTTCAATCACATCAAAAAATAATTGTCTTTGAGTGTTAACACGGAACATTAATCCCGGGTGTTTGCGGACAAATTCGGTATTTTGCACAAGCGTGCTGGTATATCTTGTATCATAATCAAGAAGTTCTCTCACTACCCCTTCTATCTCAGCCAAATTCCTGAAATAAGCTGAGTGGCTCTGGCGGCCGGTAAATTTATCCAGTAAACTATCTCTATATTCTTTTAGCCCTTTAGATTGCGGATGCTGCTCAATTTTCAATATCTCGGTTTCGCCTTCGCCGGTTATGTTATCAATCAGCATTACCACTAAACGCTCTTCGCCCTTCAAATTCATTTTGAACTTAAAGACACTGACGTTTGCCGGTTGGGCCTTAGAAAAATCGTTATGTTTAATTGCCTGGCGTAAATCCCAGATGGAAGGCAATTTTTTCAGCTGGCCTTCATGTTCAAAAATAGCCTCATATATCGGATAGGTTACCACCCCCTGCGTCATTCTGCGGCCGCGGAAACCATAAGAGGACCACTGATACCCTTGCTCTTCGCCGGTTTTGCGTAAAGTAATTGAATAAACACCACGTAAAGCTGCGTCGCTCATTAAAGCATTGCCTTCTGTTGCGTCTAAAATTTGTATTACGCCTGTTCCTAAATTACCGTTTTGATAGAACCAGAGCATTCGGCCATATGAACTGGAATATTTTCCGGGTTCGGCAAGATTGAATTCAGTTGAGTTAATGCCGAAAGCTCGCTCAATTGGCCAGACCGCATAACGGTTCCAATCGCCCAATGCCCTGGCAAAGACATTCCATACATTGCAACCACAGGAATACGGCAACCATTCTATCTTCCTTGACGTCTTAACTCTCTGGTCAAACTGTCCGCTTTGGATTCTGTTAAGAAGGGCCGCCAAATCATCTTCTGTGTCAGGAATAAGTTTTAATCCGTTATCAACCGATTTATTTTTATTTTCCCATTTCTGAGTTTTTTCTTCTTTACTTTCAAAAGTATCCTTGATTTCTTTATATTTATCGGCAGAAAAATCTTTTTTGAACTCTAACAATATTTCCTGCATGGATTTAAATTTATAATCTTGTGGTTGAACAGCAGGAATCCAAATACGGGCATTCTTGTATAATTTAAAAAGGCTGGTTGCGGATTCAAAAGCCTCATCCATCCTACCTTCCTGCAGCAACGACTGGATATATAGATAATGAATTGTTGCCGCATCGTCAAGCGCCCAGTAATTTCTAAGTTCACCCGGTTTAATACCCTGCTCGGCAAATCTCTTATCTTCCCTTATGGCTTCAACCATAACCATCATTAAACCGTAAAATTTAATAGTTGTTTTCCAAAGCTCTTTATCTGCGTCTTTCTCTGCTTTTTCCGCAAAATAAAGTTCTAATTCCGCAACTTCGATGTTTGTTTTATTGCGCAGCGCATCAGCATGCTTTTGTTTTAACTCTAATAACTTATCTTGTGCTTCTTTGAACTTTTTAGCTGCTGTCTCTACTGCTTCTTTTGCGGCTTCGCTTCCAAAATATGTTCCTTCGATGTATTTTGCAGCGGCTTTGTAATCCTTATTATCTAATAATTTATAGGCTTCAATTATTGCTAAACGGCTTCTTTCACCTAAAATATCTTCGAAAATCTTATCCGTTAATTGTGGCAATACCGGTTTATACTCAACAGAGGCAGGTGTAGGCATTTGTTGCTCAATTAAGCTATTTAACTTTTTCATTCGTTGTGCAGATATTCTTGAGCGTACGCCGCCGGCTTTAGCCACAATCTCAAACATACCAAACCAATCTTCTAAGAAATATCTTGCGGGATCATCAACTTCAATTCGTTTACCGTCCTGCGTTTGTTCTGCGGCAGTGTCTTGAACGTAAGGATCATTACCAAATGCATCCATCCACCAGTTTGCACCATACCAACCGTCGATAAAGCGGAATACGTCAAAACCAACGGCATTGCCGTTACCTAATCCGTGGCTGTTATAAAATACTTTTATTGCGATATTTTCAACCCAGAGTGCCTGAACTTCTTCTGCAGCAATACGTGCCTCTTCCTGTAAAGCTGCGTCATTTTTATTCTTATCCGCTTTCGCACGTAATGCCGCCGCTTTATGAACCTGGATATCAACAAATTCTTGATGTGCTTTCTCTAATTTCTGTTTAGCAGCATTAATATCGCTATCCTCTTTTGCCTGTAATAATTTATCTAAGGAATCGTTATATTCCTTTTCGGCTTTAGCAAGCTCTTCTTTGCTTGGTTCGGCCGCATTCTTGTAATTCTTTAACAACTCCGCAAGGATATATGCCGGGCAACCGAACTCTTTTAAGAAAACCGGGAACCCTAAGTGCTTTTTTATCCTCGCGTAAATGCCGTCAACATCATTACCGTCGTATAAATTAAGGCCAAGGATAACTCCGTCAGTAATATCTTCTTTGTCAAAAATATACTTCATTAACTTGAGATACTTTTCTTTTGCCTCATGGTTTCCGATAATAAACGGCCTGGATAACGTGTCTTTTTCTCTGGTAGCTTTGATTAACCAGGCGATTGTCCGGAGATAGCTTATCGCCTGCAGCCATTCACTGGATATTCCTTTATATTCTTTCTCCCCGCTACGTTCGTAACTTTCGAATAATTTAATTGTCTCGTCAAAATCGCCCTCTAAATTAAATGACTTTTCGTTGCCAAGCTGCCAGGAAACGATATAGCGGTTAGCTTTGTTGCGTTCAACCATTTCCAGCCAGCGAGTAAGTAAATCTTTATAAGTTTCCCCCTTACTATAATCAATTTCCAAATATTCATCGAGGTCAAAAGTTACGGTAAAACGCATAGGAGAATTTGAGTTGAGATATTCAGGCGGGAAAAGTTCAGGATTAATAATGTCTCCAAAAATAGAAAGGGTATTAAAACCATATTTTCTGGCTAATTCAAAAATAGTGATTCGCTCGTCAACTCCTTCGGTGAATTTGCCGTCGCCGTCCTTATCAATGAATAACTCCATTGCATCAATCTTGCCTTCTCTGTTACGATCAGCAACCTGCCAATAAATATTAGGATTGTCTT
>JBAYMZ010000140.1:0-4701 GCA_041663385.1 Candidatus Omnitrophota bacterium | reverse complement strand
GGGGATCTTCAGGGTGTGCTGAATCGGCTCGATTATTTGAAACAATTGGGAATCGGTTTTATCTATTTTAATCCGCTTTTCTGGGCCCCGTCTAATTCTAAATATGATGGCGCTAGTTTTCATCACATTGACCCCACTTTTGGTCCTAATCCTGCCAAAGATAAAGAAACAATTGCAAAAGAAAATCCCATTGATCCTAAGACCTGGATATGGACAGAAGCGGATAAATTATTTTTAAAAGTTATCCACGAGGCCCATAAGCGAGGGATCAAAGTAGTGCTGGATGGTGTATTTAACCATACCGGTAAGCATTTCTTTGCTTTTAAAGACATATTAGCCCGCGGGCAGAAGTCCAGATTTCTTAACTGGTATGATATTACGGCCTGGAGCGCAGATGATAATCCGCGGCTGGTTAATTGGAAAAAATGGTTTGGATTTTCTCATTTACCGGAAGTCAGGCGGGAAGGAGATTCATTGCATAGTGAATATAAAGATTATGTATTTAATTCTCTTAAGCGATGGATGAAACCAGGTATAGTTGAAGAAAGGATGCAAGATGGAATCGATGGCTGGAGATTAGACGTCTTCTTCTGTCTGCCGTCTGGTTTCCGCAAGGAATTATATGAAGAAATTAAAAAAATTCATCCCCGTTCAATAGTTATTGCTGAAGGAGAATGGGAAGCTGCACATAAATATGTTCAAGAAAGTTCCGCTGATAGTGCAATGAATTATCCTTATCTTTGGACGCTGGGAGATTTTCTTATTAATCAGAAAAAGAGAATCCCGGTGAGTGAGTTTTGTCAAAAGATGCAGAAAGTATTTGATACCTATCCGCAAGAAGCGGCTCACGTTATGTTTAATTTGCTTGGGTCGCACGATACCGAACGCATTGTTTCAGCAATTCGTAATCCTGACATGAATAGATGGGCGCATATCGAACATAATCAAAATTCAAGGCTCAAAAATAACTCTGCTTACGATATAAGAATGGGGGATGAGAGTACTCGTAGAATTCAGAAGCTCTTGGCGCTTTATCAGATGACTTCTCCCGGCATGCCGGTTATTTTCTATGGTGATGAGATAGGCATGCCCGGCGCAAACGACCCGTGTTGTCGCAAACCCATGCCTTGGCCGGATAAGGTTAAACCGGTTTCAGAGTATTATCCTGATCTTAAGCTCTTTAGATTTTATCAGAAGTTAATCGCGATACGTAACAAATCCGAAGCCCTTAAGCGCGGCAGTTACGAAGTAGTTTATAGCAATGATGATCAGCAAATCCTGGGATTCAAGCGTCGATATAAAGATGAAGAAGTTTTTGTATTTATTAATAATAGCAATAAAACCCACCCCCTTAATCTTTTGTTATCAACCGATCAGGATAATCGTAAGCTTGCTGAGCCCGTTAATGGTAGAACTTATAGATTTAAAAACGGCAAACTCGAAATAACTCTTCCGGCTTTAAGTGGTGCTATTTTATCAACTGCTTCTTCGTCGTCAGTGCCTTTGGTTACTAGTGTAAATCCGCCTAGCCAAAAAAATCCAGCTCACTTACCACGTTCACCCCCTGTAAAACAACCAGATTGTTCTTCCAACAATCGCATTAGCTCTTCTTCGCCTTTAATCGCCGGCCTGCAGGTTAGAGCACGAGCTCTACGTACAAAAGATGACCGCGCCAAAATGGTTTCTGAGCATTTGAATATGCTTGCTCCTTTGCAAGGTAAAATCATAAGGGCAAAAAGCAGAAAAGCTGACATGATGCTTTTTCCGGAGCTCCAGGCGCATCATATGCCCCATGCAAAAAATGAGCTAAGGCCGATTATCGAATACGATTGGAAAACTACTGTTCCTCACCTAAGAGAGGCCGCAGCGGCATTGACAACTGTTATCGGCTATGGGATTTTCGCTTCACCTTGCACTACGCTTGGAAGTTTTATCAATTTATACGCTTTATTCTTTCCTAACGGGGATATTCGTTTCTTCAAGAAATTTACCCTTCCTGAAATTCACGCCGAAGTGTTTTACCCCAGCCAACCGGTTATGGGGGAAAAATATGAATTGTCCGGACGTATTTTTGAATTTAGACAAAATAAATTTGCACCAATTATCTGTTTGGAGTCTATCCCGGAAGTTTGGAAAAGTCCCGGGATAACAGTAGAGCAGGGTAAATTATCTTCACTTTTTAGTCAAGCTGATTTTATTTTTGTGCCATGCTGTGTCGTAAGTAACGACCCGGAAATTGTTTCAGCAAAAGGCTATGCACGACAAGTATATGCCGATTACCATAAACCCGCATTATTAATAAATTACTCAAGTATTATTGATACGAACAACGCGGAAGAAAAATTCGGCGAATCTGTTTTTGTTGATTCAAAGGGAAAACGTCACGCTTTAAATAATGAAGAAGCAGCATTTTTAGTTGATACCGTTACCGAGAAATTTTCTGTGGTGCCCATTGCTTCTTCGTCAGTAGAAAGAGAAAAGCATGCGGCTCAAGGAGTGCTTCATAAGGGGGTACCAAAGATATTACTGGATCGTTTTTCGTCAGGAGGCAAAATTCTTATTCGCATTGATTTTAATAAACCTCGCGCCAGTTCAGCAGTTTCCGCGCCTGCGTTACTACCGGATAGCCAATTTATTTCTCTTATATTGACAGACAAAGCAAAACAGGCAAGGGATGCCGGGCATATTCCAGAGAGGCAGTGGGAACGGATACGGCGGATTGTTAGGTGCATTTGGGAGCAGGACGGCTTAGCTACCATAGAGGACATTGCTGGATATTTAGAATGCAAGAGAAGCGATCTTATACGTTGGGGCGATTTACGCCTTATTAATTTTATTAATCTTGAATCAGAAAGCCGTAAGTTAAAAAAACCAGTGCCGTTTTATCGTGTTAATCTCAGCCAGCCTCAGGGAGGAGTGTTGTCTGCTTCTCAGAAAGAAAGAATGTTGAGAATTATTGCTATTACTGAAACTTTAGGCTGGCGCGCTTCAGTCAATGAGATTGGGGATTGTCTGGGGATATCATCTACAGATAAAGGACGCATACCGCTTGTGTTTAGTATTTGTGCGGATGAAAACGAATTAAAAACTTTTTTAGAAAATACAATAAATTGTAACCGCCGGCTTAAGGAAAAATTACCTTTAGATATCTATGTCGATAAAAGGACAAAAAATCTTCACGACAGGTTTATTGCTGCCTTGGAAGCGTTTGACGGGATGGCTTTGGCCGATGATTTGGTGAAGGTGTTAGAAATAGATGCAACCGGCATTTCCCGTGTATGGGGTGTTATCAAAAAAGGGATCAAAGCATTGAACCAAAAGAGGATAGCACAAGGTTTAATTCCGCTTCTTAATGTAATCCATGCTAAGCGTAAGAAAGCAGAAGACGACATTATCCGTGCGTTTGAAGAATTGTGGTATGTGGCAACGATAAAAGAACTTGTCCGATATTCAGCCCGGGACAAAAGTACAGTAATAAAATTTTTAAATTCGAAGGAATTTTCTTTCCTTAATGAGATAAGGATAAAAAATGGCCTTACTCCTTTGTTTGTAATACAAAAGTTTCAACAGCGAAATCTCCGCAGTTTACTGCAGGGAAAGTTATCTTTATTGCAATCCGGTGAAGTGGCAGACATTGTCAAGAATGAGGGTATCTGGTATAGGCGTAATTTCGGATTTGTCGGGGAAAACTACTTTCGGTATATTACTGTTCCTTTTGCCTATAATGTGATTTATGGTCCTAACGGAAAAAATGGCAAGGCAGAAAGCGTCAATAGCTGGGCAAAAGCAGAGCGGTTGCAAACTATTCTTCAGCATGTTTTAGAGGCTACAATCAGGAAAGCCTTAGATCTTAGGTTGCATAAATTATCCAGAACCGAGAGAGGCCATTCTTTGGAAGATAGCGCGTTAAGTTATTATTTTGGTATTGCTGTTCCCCGGGCTTTAAGTATGAGCCGGGGGACGCTTGCAAGGGTTGCGATTAAAAATGGGCCAAGCGGTGAAGGTAAAGCATTAAAACCAGATGACGAACACATAAAAGAATTATTAGTCAACATCGATAAAGCGTTTGAATTATTTACAGCAAAAAACAAGAGGATTAACGAAAGTTCGCGGCCCATTAGCAGGACTAAAAAAGTCGAGTTGGCGCATAAAAAATATCAGGAGATACGCGCCAGAGAAAATCAGCGGTTTGAACAAGCCAAAGCTATGATGTCTGTGGCTTCATCTTCTGGCCATAACCGTAAGAAAAATTATCTTTGTAAAGCCGGTGTTGACTATGGACTTTATTTTATGGTCATGCTTGATCAGGTTCCGGCATTATTGGAAGGGCAGGAAATTAGCCTTAGTGATGTCGTTACTTTGGCTAAAAGACATAGTTTATTTAAGCATCCCGTTGTTACTGTTAATAAAATAATTCAGTGGGGGGTTAAAGAGAGTTATCTTTTGATGCCTGATAATAAGGCAGTTAAGCTAGTAGATAAAGGCAGGTTGTACTATCAGGGAAGAAGTAAACCTCACGCCTCATCGCCTAATCTGACAGGAAAACGCATATTGGTAATGAGTAATCACTACACAAGCCCTACCGGCCAGGCAATACATATTGCTACTCTTAATCAGGCTTTGTGCGAACGCCATAAAAATCTTACCATACATGTATTTTACGAAGTGCCTTTATCGCAAGGCGAAGGAGATTTTGCCGAG
>JBAYMZ010000139.1:0-4705 GCA_041663385.1 Candidatus Omnitrophota bacterium | reverse complement strand
AATAATGAAACTTGGACTTTTTGTGCGTCAGCATAAAAAGTCCTTAGTTGAATTATCCCTGTAAGGGGCTAATCCCGAGGCTGCAAAGCAACCAAGGATCTTGTTTTAAGAAAGCTTAAAATTGATGCGTTTTCACGTGAAAACTTTAATGGCTTAAAAGGTCCTCTTTTAAAAACCTAATGTTTTCAAGAGGTTTACGCGATTTCACGTGAAATCGCTGCGCGGGTAATGTGTAGCTGGTAAGCAAAAGTGAGGATGTTTTGCGTAAGCCAATAAAGAGTCAGGCCTGCGGGGAAATTGTAAAAGATGATACCCATAAAACCGATCATAAAAAACCCCATCATTTTCTGGTCTGCTGCGCCGGTTGTGGGTGTGGCGAATTTTTGCTGAAGAAACCCTACAAGCACTATGAACAACGGTAAAACATTAAGATAGTCCACTGGTGCTGGTAATGGTAGTTTAAATGCATGATCTGGTATGGACAAATCTTTAATCCATAGAAAATTTGCGTTTTTCAACTCAACGAATTTCAACAAGACCTGGTAAAGCGCGATAAATACGGGAAATTGGAAAAGTAGGGGTAAACAACCGCCAATAGGGTTAACTTTATGTTTTTTATATAATTCCAATACTTCTTTGTTAAGTTTTTGCGGGTTATCTTTGTATTGCTTTTTCAGCCCTTCCATAAGCGGCTGGATTTCCTGCATTCTGCGCATGGCTTTTGTGCTTTTCATAGTAAAGGGGAAGAGGATTACGTAGGTAATAATTGCCAGAATAATAACGCTCACGCCCCAGTTATGGCTAAAAGAATAGAAAAAGTAGAGGAGTTTGGCCAACCCTACGCCAATACTGTGGAAGAATCCATAATTAACTACACCCTCCAACCCTACACTTTTTAAGCTGGTTTCCAGGCAAGGCCCCACATATAGAGAAATTTGGGAAACCGGAGGAGTGGCTAATAAAAACACATGGTTATCAATCTTTTGCCACTTTACATTATAAGAATCTTTTGTAAGTGAAAGACAAAAATGGTTATCGCGCGTGCCGGCAAAATTTACCTTTTCCAAAGTTTGTTCGGTAATTTTCTGAGGGGAGAGTCTTTTTAAGTTTTCACCTTGATAATAAAATATTTCATGATTATTATTGCTCTCTAACTTCTTGGGCTTCAAGTTGTTAGAGAAGATAACCATTGGGGATGAGGATACGGGCGAAACCTTAATCGTGAGCGTGTCGCCTTTAAAAATGAACTCTTTATTCCTGTTGCCACTAGCCGAAAAAATAATTCTGTCGCTCCCAATGTTGGCCCTAAAGTCTATATTTTTATCTTCCTGGGAAAACCCTATATTTTCCGGGAAAAGCTGGGTCTTATATTCCTTCAAAAAGAGGCTTTTTATATAACCGCCTTTAGCAGAATAAGTTACAACAAATTTACCTAAAGTAATCTCTGAAAGCTCTTCTGGTGTTTCGATGGGAATCGCTTCGTTTTGGGGAACTGCTTGTTGTTCAATAGTCACCGGCTGGGCAGGGGCTGTTTGTTTCGGGGCGTATCTGGACATTAAGTACATGTAACCTATTACAAACAAGAAAGTTATGAAAAGTGTTTGAGTTAATCTTTTTTCCATTTTAACCTCGTTTATTCGGTTAGATTACTGAAAACAGATAAGAGAAGGTAGAAAATTAAGGACAGAAGGTGATGTTTTCTATTTTTCTTCCCTTTCCTTCTATTTTTTATCATCTACCTTCTATCGTCTTTCTTTTATTATTTACTTAACCGGATCATAGCCACCCTTAGCAAAAGGGTTACATTTTATTATACGTTTTAAGGTAAGCTTTGCTGCTTTCAAAAAAGGGTATTGCGCAAACGCATCCTTGGCGTAACAAGAACAGGTAGGCGTGTAAATACAATGGGAGGGGAATAGATGCGCAATTTTCTGATAAAGGGAGATTAAAAGAATAGCGGCCTTGTTCATAACGAACTGGAAACTGTCAGGCGTCGTCTTCCTTTCAGCCTTCTTCTGCGCAAAACCTTCCTACCACTCTTAGAGGCCATTCTGGCACGAAATCCATGCCTTTTTCTACCTTTTATTTTGGTTGGTGTTTTAAGATGCTTTTTCATAGGCAAAATTGTAACACATCTTGAGTGAGTGTCAACTACATTTTAACAAAAAACACCGCAAAGCCGCAAAGAAGGCGCAAAGCCGCAAAAAGAATATTAAAAATAAACTGGACTTGTGTTATTTTTTTCTTTTGCGTTTTTACGGGATTTTGCGTGTAAACATTTTAATTTTTCCCTATTGCAATGAAAAATTATTCGGGTATAATTTAAATACATTTCTTACAGATTGTAGTGGCTGTGAATAACTTGTGAAACTTGTGAATTGAGTTTTTTTTCGTATGGAAAAAATTTGGCAAGCCTGCAGAGAAAATCTGAAAATACTTCTTGGGGAAACTTCCTTTGATACCTGGATTAATCCTTTAAAATATAAGAAAATCGAGGGTTTATGCCTGACTTTGGAAGCGCCGGACGGCTTTTTTAAAAATTGGATTGAAACCACTTATCTGCCTCAGATAAAACAAGCCTTAAAAGAAGTGACCCAAAAGGATTTTGAGGTAACTTTTGAAGTAAACCCAACCCTACTAAAACGAAGCGCGAACAAAATCCTAAGAACTATCGGCGCGACATTCCAGGAAGAACCTCAGGATTCGATCAGATTAAACGCGCGGTTTTCTTTTGATAATTTTATCGTCGGCTCCTCAAACCGCATGGCTCACGCGGCATCGCTTGCGGTTGCCAGCGCTCCCGGCAAATCATACAACCCGCTTTTTATTTACGGTGGAGTAGGCCTTGGAAAAACCCATCTTATGCAGTCAATCGCAAACCAAATACTTTCCCAGCACACTGGGGCAAAGATCAGATACACTTCTTCAGAAAAATTCACCAACGAATTAATTATGGCCATCCAGACCCGTTCCACGGAAAAATTCCGCCAGAAATACAGAAACATGGATGTTCTTTTAATAGACGACATACATTTCCTTGCCGGTAAAGAAGCCGCGCAGGAAGAATTCTTCCACACATTCAATGTTTTATACGACTACCACAAACAAATTATTGTTTCTTCTGACCGGCCTCCAAAAGAAATACCTAAATTAGAGGAGAGGCTGGTTTCGCGTTTTAGTTGGGGGTTGGTGGTTGATATACAGTTGCCGGATTTTGAAACGCGTGTGGCCATACTTAAGAAAAAATTAGAAAAAGATCCTGTAAAAATAGATGAAGATGTCATTACTTTTATCGCGAAAAACATCACCACAAACATCCGGGAACTTGAAGGCGCCTTAATCCGCATTATCGCCTATTCTTTAATAGAAAATAAACCGGTCACCCTTGAATTGGCAAAAGAAATTTTAAAGGATATGGTAAAAGAGATATATAAAAGAGTAACTCCGAATCTTATCCTTGAAAGAGTTAGTGATTATTTTAACATTCCCAAGGAGGACTTGAAAAAAGGCAGGCGTAGTAAAAATTTGGTTATCCCGCGCCAGATAACCATGTATCTTGTAAGAGAGTTGACTGATTTGTCTTTGCCGGAGATTGGCGCTTCTTTGGGGGCGAAACACCACACAACTGTTCTTTATGCCCATAAAAAAGTAAAAGAGAGTTTAAAAACCAATGAAAAGATAAAATTGGCTATTAACAACATTAGACAAGATATTAAGAATTTATAAAATGTTTTTTGTTAATAAAAAAACTGGTTTTCTTTTTTGTTTCTGATACAATTACACTTCTTAACAATTTAAACAAGGCTTACTATTGCTACTACTATGAATTTTATTATTAATAAAGAAGTAATACTGGACTGTTTACAAAAAGTTTTGGGGCCCGCCACATCAAAACAAAATTTCCCAATATTAAATAGTGTATTAATCTCTTCTACGGAAAATAAACTAAAATTTACAGCAACAGATCTTGACGTAACCATTATAGCGTCTTGCGAAGCAGTCATAAAAGAAAAAGGTAAAGTTGCTGTGCCAATGAAACGTTTTATCTCTATTATACGGGAACTACCCCTTGAAGAAGTGGCTGTGGAAATGAACAAGAGTAACCTGTTAATAAAATGTGGGAAAATTGAGTTTAAAATTAACACACTAAACCCATCAGAATTTCCTCAAATTGAAGAAGAAAAAGAAACCTCTTTAATTAAAATAAACCCTGCAACACTTGAAGAAATGATACGGATGACGTCTTTTTGTGTTGGATATGAAGACGCAAACTATGTTTTAAACGGAATTCTTTTTGAGGTAAACGAAGACGAAATATGTTTAGCCGCAACCGACGGAAAAAGGTTGGCTTTCGTGAAAAGGAAACTCCCCGCAAACCAACCGGAAATAAAATCAAAAATTTCTTTCATTCTTCCAATAAAAGCAATTAACGAGCTTTATAAATTAATTAAAGACAAAGAAGACGATGTTCTTCTTTATGTGAAAGAAAACCGTGTTGGGTTTGATTTTAAAAACACTCAGTTTATTGCCAGGCCAATAGAAGGAGAGTTCCCCAATTATTTACAATATATTCCCAATGAAAACAAAGATAAGCTTTCTGTGGACAGGCAGAAACTCATTCTTGCTTTAAGAAGGGCGGATTTGCTTTCTACACAAGATTATCAAGGTGTCAAACTTGAGCTAAAAAAAGACAATGTTGTAATTT
>JBAYMZ010000138.1:0-4714 GCA_041663385.1 Candidatus Omnitrophota bacterium | reverse complement strand
TTCGGAATGAAGTTAGCTTTTATCATCGCTACCAGCAAATCTTCTTTTTCAGCCCTGCTCTTTGCGGAGTTGAAGTTTTCCAATTTGGACACGGAAATTCTGCGTAAGGCTTCTTTGCGGCCCTCGGTTTTAATGTGTCCCAAGCCTATAAAGCGCGCCTGGAAATATCCCCAAAGCGCTTCAAAGGCATAGTAGATTGAGAAAGTATCAAGGAAGAAGAAAAGAATAAACGGGAACCACAAGCCGGCAACAAGCACCATATTAAAATTCATACCCAAAATCAACCACTGGCCGGTGATGATATTGGCGTGAGCGTAAAGAACGATATACAATACCACGGCATTCCATAAACCTTTGATAGAAAGCAACGTAAACCAGAAAGTATGCCTGAATAGTTTCAAATATAACGGTATATTCAGCATTTTGTATCCAACGCTTGGGCCAACCGGCTTGCCATAGGCTTTTGTATTTACGCGTTTTTCAAATCCTCTGTTTAAGAAGAAGCTGATAATCGGCCGTCCCGACCATAAAGCAATGGTTAAACCAATTACCAAAGCAGCGATTAACGGCATGGTAATATTTAAATTGATTGCCGGATTATTCATTTGCAGGTAAAGCGCGGCGCCCAAGGCAAAAATAACCACCTGAAACGGTATGGCTAACGGCTGATAAAGGTTTCTGAAAGTGTGTAACCAGGTCTTTAGTGTTCCAAGGCCTTTAAAGCCGATTGTGTCGGGATAGGTTTTTAAGAACAACGGCTTTTCTTTTTTCCATTCACCCTCAAGGAAGCGGACATAATCTTTATATTCTTTGGTCTTAACGATGGCTTTCTTGATACGGATTTTATTTTTATCATACCGTTTATTTAGCTCAGCAGCTTGAGCTTTTAACAGCTTAGCGTATTCTATCAGTTCCGGTATAAGTTTATCATCGTATAATGCTTTTCTGTTTTCTTCTCCTAATCCATCATAAAATTTCACAAATGCCGGGATACGGAATAACTCTTCCAAGTCTTCAACGGTAAATAAATACTGCGCCGGTAAGCTGTTCGCAGTTGCGCCTTCGGCTCCGAAAGACTTAAACGAAGTAGATGCCCAATAGTTGATTGTCCACCATCTGTCAACGTGGGTTCTTACCATTTTGCTGACATTATCCGGATTCTTTTTATATTCTTCTAAAGCTTTATGAATAAGGTAATTTAAGTAAGAAGGCGTATCGTTATGAGCATAAATGCTGCCGCCTCTGATTAAGAATGAAATCCAAAGCATTTCGGCAACTTCTTTCTCGTCCATAGCGGTAAAATCAAGCGGCTTTAAGCCATAAACAGTTTTGCGAGTTACATTGTATGCTTCAAAATATTCTGATGCGATTTGCGCAATACTTTCGCCGCGTTGCAATCTTAAGGTAACTGCTCCGCCTAAAACCTGGCCTTTAAGTTCGCCGTTGTAACGGTATTTGGCAGAATCAACAACGTTGGAATCGAACCCGTAAGCTTTATAAGACGGCTCGACAATGGCTAAAGGCTCTGTTTTTACTTCGCCTTTATTTTGTGAGGCATCTTTCTTGCCGGATATAATTAAATGTTTCTTAAGCATTACTCGTAACGCATCGAAAATTTTACCGAGGAATACCAATGCCAATAGTATTACTACCGGCATAATCACCAGGTGCCAGCCGTTACGTAACTCGCTAATCCAGGCTTCTTTAATACCAACTCTACTTTCATCTTTAATTAGGCCGTTAATTAAAATTGTTTTTATCCGGTCAAACTGGTTATCGCGGCCTAATTCGCGCTTGCGGTTTTGTTCCATTACTGTACCAATGCCTTTTTCCGCAGCATAGAACCAAACGCCTAAACCTTCTCCAGTCCAAGTCTGAACTAATTGTCCATTGCTAAGCCTTGCTTCAATAGGCATACCTAAGGAATCATAATAGGTAGTAACCTTACCGCTGGTGGAATTGCCTAAAATACCTAACATAACTTTAATCAAGGTGTAAGGTACGGTTTCTCTTACTGACCTGCCGGAAAGCGTGGTAACCTTTAAGCTATCCGCATATCCTGGACGGTTAGTATCAACCTTATATTGAAGTAAAATACTTCCTTTAATAAATTCCGGTTCATAAGTATGGTCTAAATATTTTGAGCCAAATAACCGGCTTAAGAAACTATTTTTGCGTTCATTAAGATAAGCGTTTTCGTCAAGAATAACCTGGCCATTGCTGGTACGTTTTACTTTATGCGACCAGGCTTCATAAGCAATTCTTGAAGCAATCAGGCTGACATAGAATTGCTTAGCATCTTCTGGCCGGTAATCTAAGAAAGTTATTTCATTCATGCTATTAATTAGTTCATCCAACCCGTGTAAATTGACCCAAGCTTTGAGGCTAGTTGCACCAGACATCAAATCAGCCAATTGCATATCCGGCGAGGACAAAGAAATCTTTGTCATTCCCTGGCCATCTTTTAATTCAACGGTCAATTTCTGGAGGCCGGAATAGCTTTTGCCTTCCATCGTTATAAGTTCTGGTTTAAGTTCTACATTTTTAAGGTTTTGGTAATCAGCCTCGATATCGTTACCTAAAGAAATTAGCTCGCCTTGCTGATTGTAAGCTAAAATTTCCCCCTGGAATCTAATGAAAGCTATTTTTCTGCTCAAAGTATCTCTACTTCCATAAATCGAAACATCATCAATCACTTTCGGGCCTTCCTGGCTAACATCAATAAATTTTTTACCTTTTTCGAAAGCAACCGTGCGTATGGAAAGTTGGCCGCGGCCATATTTATCAAAACCGTAAACATAGGTAACGGAACCATCGTTGCTGGTAATAAATCTGTTTCCTTTAAAATCGCTATAAACCAGTTTTGGATCGGTGCCTAAAAGTTTTTTGCTGGTTTTTTCTTTAATGATACTTTTATTTCTAAAGATTATTGTCGGCCTATCAATAAAGTTTTTGATATCCTTAATCATAGAAACGCTGCCTTCAGATTCTTCGTTCTTGGGATTGCTGATTTCCGTCAAGGTAAAAGCCGGGACGCCATAAATTTTCAATGCTACCGGCGAGTATTTGTTTAATGTTTCTTTAAGATTCTTCTTTTCTTCTTCGGTAAAAAGCTTAGTTGCAAACTTTTCATTTAAATCAGTGATAATTCTTTCAATTTCTTCGTAATCGTAATGGAACTTTTCTTTACTGTCTAATTTAAGCACTCCTTGTGATTCAACATCAACAACTTTTCCATCTTCTTTGAATTGGTTCTTGGCAAAATCAACAATGTCATTCAAATCTTCCGGCGAGGTCAAATCAAATTCTTTACCGGATGCGTTTATAGGCTTTTTAACAGCGGTAAAATGCCATCTTTCCATCAGGTATAAATTTGGGTTATTGCGTTTCTCAAGGATTGGAAGGTTCCCGTCACGTAAATCAAAAACCATGGAATCTCCTGGAGTGATATACGGCGCAACAGCAACCGGAACAAACTTTTTCGTTTGCATGTATTCATCAACATCAAATCTTAAGCTGAATCCGCCTAACTTATTCGAGCCTGCATCTCTTTCTACTTCGTAATCTATAAACCATCCGGTTTTCTTGGGCATACCATCCTCAAGAACATAATTTGAAATAATTATCCTACGTGTTCCACCATCATAGAATTGATAAGATTTCCCCACGACTTTACGGTCAGGAGTTAATACATTTAACTCGAAGAGATGGAATTCTTTTGCGTTTGGATTCGGGGTATACGTAAGATGATATTTCTCCTTTAATTCTCCTCCATCCTTAAACTTTTCCCACAATGCATCAATTACGCTTTTTAATGATTCCGATTGCGGCTCATCGGGATAAACGCTAACATCTGCTAATTCTTTATATTCCTTATCTTGAGAACTATGTATTCTCCATAACGCAGTAAAGGTGCCTTTTTCTTCATATCCAATGAAAGTGCCGCCTTCTTTATCGTCAATGCCCATATCTTTTAATACTTTCTTGTTGACGATAAACATTTGCCGGTTCATACCAAAAATAATCAGTTCTTGGGCACCTACCATTGCAAATTCTCGTAACACATTGCCTTCTGTATTGACTTGGCTGACTAATTTGAATTTATACGGCTCGCCTTTATAACCTTTAACTGTGAATTCCTTTTCTCCGGTTTCAATAGAGTAACCATAAATACCTAAATCTTCCCTATTAACAAATTTACTTTCACCTTCTTGGATGTAGTAAGAAATCGTCTGCAAAGGCTCTTCGGCTTTTATTGGGCCTAACTGCTTTGTCATTTTAGCCCTGGCTTCGTCTGGAAGGTCTTGAAATTTAAGGTTTGAATCGCGCACAAGTATTCCTGTAACCAAGGCACCGTTTATAACTCTTTTTTCTGGATACAACCGTGCTGCTACTTTACCTTTAAACATATTAGTCGATGATAATTCGCCAGTATAAAGTTCATAAATAGTCAGTTTTTCTTTTCCTAAATATATGGTTACCAGCACTGCTTTTTGTCCATTATACTCAACATCTTTTGTTTCAACTTTTGTCCCATCAGTAACAATTTCAGGTAATTTTCCTGATTCAAGAGCAGCTTTAACGTCTTTAGTTCCTTTGAAGATATAAAGCTTGCCTTCAAGATTTAAAACAACACTTGAATCAATATCTTCCCAAGCAACCTGGCCGATGACTGGTTCGAAGATGTTCTTCGGATCTTTCTTGTTGGCATCGA
>JBAYMZ010000137.1:0-4745 GCA_041663385.1 Candidatus Omnitrophota bacterium | reverse complement strand
TGCGAATGAATAATCGTAGCAGGTCAAAATTACTATTTTTTCTTTTCCTTTTTTTTCTTTTATGTTTTCTATTGTTAGCTTACTCATAATCCTATTTTACCGCAATTTCTATTTTTTCAACCACTTAAGTAGCTTCCCCAAAGACATTGAATTTATGACATCCTCTTTCGTAAGCCAGCCGCGACGGGCAACGCTAAGGCCAAATTCCATAGACTGCAACTGCTCTAAACGATGAGCATCAGTTCCCAAGGAAAATTTCAGGCCTTTACTCTTGGCATGCATAACATTTATATCGCTAAGATCAAGCCTCTGCGGATGGCAATTAATTTCTAAGGCCACCTGATTATCATAAGCTGCTTTATATATTTCTTCTAGATCAATGTCATAAGGCTCACGCGAACCCCACAATCTTCCTGTAGGATGCGCTACAATATGCACATATTTATTTTTGCAAGCACTGACTATCCGCTTGGTAAGCTGTGCTCTTGTCTGCTTAAAACCAGTATGAATAGCCGCGATAACTACATCAAATTCTTTTAAGATACTTTCGGGATAATCAATCTCTCCGCTGGAACTTATATCAACTTCTGTTCCCATTAAAATCCGCACTTTACTTTTTTTACTAACCTTTTCGATCTCTTTAAGTTTTTTATAAACTTCTTTTTTGGAAAGCCCTCCGGCGACTTTAAGGCTTTGGGAATGATCACAAATAGCTACATATTCATAATTAAATTCATTCACTTTCTCTACAATCTCATCTATGGTAGCTATTCCGTCGCTGTACGTTGAATGAATATGAAAATCACCTTTTATATCTTTTAATTCTACTAATTCCGGTAATTTGCCGGCGGCCGCGGCATCTATCTCGCCTCTATCCTCCCGTAATTCCGGTGGGATATAATCCATTTCCAGCAAAGAAAACATTTCCTTTTCGGTTTTACCGGCAAGTTTTTTGCCCTTCTTATCAAACACTCCGTATTCATTTATTTTATAACCTTTTTTGATTGCGAGCTGGCGCAGTTTTACATTAAACTCTTTTGAACCGGTAAAATACAAAAGTGCTGAGCCAAAACTATTCTGCTCAACAACTCTTAAATCTACCTGCATATTATTTTCCGTTGATATCACCGAAGATTTGGTTTCTCCGTGCGCGAGAACCTCTTTAACCGAGGGAAGCTTAACAAATTTATCCATTACAGGCTTTGGATTTTTTGAAGTAACTAATATGTCTATATCTTTTACGGTCTCCTTTCTCCTGCGTAAAGAACCCGCAACTTCAATGCCCTCAATTTCTTTAATTGACTTTAGGCCGGCGATAAAAGTTTCAGCAACATTTATGGCAAAATTAATCGGCTTTCTCTCTGAACCCTTTTTAACCAGCTCAATCCCCCTTAAAATATTTTCTTCGGTTTTTTCTTTTATCCCTTCAAGATTTTCAAGCTTACCGCTTTGAGCAGCCTTTTCCAGCTTTTCGATTGTATCAATTTTTAACTCTTCATAAAGTTTTTTCACTGTCTTTGGGCCAAGTGATGGTATTTCCATCATCTTCACAAGGCCTTGGGGAGTTTGTTTTTTTAGTTCTTCGAGGTATTTAAGCTTATCGGTTTTTATTATTTCCTTAATTTTTTCTGCCAGGTCCTTACCGATGCCGGGAATTTCCGTAAGCAGGCCTTTTTCTGCCGCACGCTCAATTGGCTCTTCAAGATCGTCCACGCTTTGCGCGGCATGCTCGTAGGCGCGTATACGAAAAATATTTTCGCCTTTTAGCTCCAAAATTTTCGCAATTTCTCTAAATATGCGGGAAACTTCCTGATTTTTCATTGTTAATTTTGAAAAATTATCTGTTGGATTTATAAGAAGCGCTAACTTTATTTTTCGTCCCGCCTCTTACAGTAAAACAAGCTGTTATGCAGATTTCAAAAGGATTAAGCACATATTTTAAGTCTTCAAGAATTTTATTAACCACGTGCTCATTGTAGATTTTAACGTTACGGTAGGAATACAGGTAATACTTCAATGACTTTAATTCAATTAGTTTTTTGCGGGGAACATAGACAATAGTAACAACCGCAAAATCCGGAAGGCCGGAAAAAGGGCAAATGGAGGTGAATTCATCGCTTGTCAACTCGACATTGATTTTACGGTGCGGATATTCATATTTTATAGTTTGTAGAATGGATGAATCAATGTCTTTAGGCAAAAATGTCCCGCCTAAGGTCTTTTTTGCCTTTTCCTCTAAAGGATCTATGTATCTATCTTGATAAATCATAGCGGTATTATACCAAAATTTTCACGAACTCATAGGCAAAATATCAAACTCGAGGTGATAGCATAAAAACTCTCTTAAAATATACATCATCTCATTTTCACATTCCTCTGTGGGTTTGAGCCTGAGAGCGACAATGAAATCATTGTTTTGCATATAAAATATAGAAGCAATAGTTTCCCGGCTTATCCTCTTTAAATCATGGTCTTTATCGCTGCATTTTTTGCAAATCAACCCGCCGCGAAGGACGCTAAAAAAAGTTTCTTCAGACACAGGCTCATGGCACATAAGGCATTTACCGAATTCCGGTTTAAATCCGGAAAGTGTAAGAAATTTCACCAGAAAAATAGACAAAACTTTACGCGCGTTTTCCTTTTGCAAAAAAGACAACGCTTCTTTGATAAGATTAAACACATCTGGATTTTTATCCCAAGGGCCTAAAGCCCTGTCGGTTAGATTAATAAAAACTGAAGCAGCAGTCGCAGCTTTAATATTTTTACGCAAAAAATCATAGTCGCGCACAAGATCAGCAAACGAAACAAGCCAGATATCGCTTTTCTTGGGATAGAATATCAATTCATTAAGCGTAAACAAATCCAGATTTGAGGAAAATTCTTTTTTGGGAGTATAAAAACCCTTTAAAATTCCGGTTATTTTGCCAAATTTCTTAGTATAAAAAGAAGCAATCACGCTTGTTTCCCGAAAATTGTGACGCTTCATTACAAAGCCAAGGTCTTTAGTTATCATATTATTCCTACATCTAATACGGGTTGCGTCTTACGGTTGCGGTTGCGCAACTCGTTTCGTTAATCGTTATTCGGTTGCGTTCTAAAGACGATTGACGTTTAACGCAACCGATACGAGCCGCGCAACCGCAACCGATTACCGTAACCCTAATCGTTAGCTACCGATATCATAAATAGTTTTTTTATATTTTTGTAATAACCCCGAAAGAATCTTTTCCTGTTTCTGCTCCATCGCCATCCTGTCTTTCTTTTTTATATCATCATATCCAACAAGATGCAAGATTCCGTGTATGAGATAAAGAGTTAATTCTTCCTGCCATTTTTTTTCATAGAAATCACAAACTTTTTTTGCCTCTTCTACGGAAATTACAATTTCCCCTAAATATCCATGGCAAGATTCGTCCGCTAAAGGAAAGGATATTACATCTGTGCTCTGAGATTTTTTAAAAAATTTACGGTTTAGCTTACTGATAAATTTATTGTCGCAAAAAACAATTGAGACTGAACTGGAAGATAACTTAAGGAGATGAAGAATTTCCTGTAAAATTAAACTTATGTTTTTAGAATTAAACCGGATCAGGTTTTGGCAGGAGGCTATTTCTGTATTTACCAAGCCTCTGGCGACTCGCCCAGCGTGGGCAGGTTTGGCCTTTCTATTTTTGGTCTTGATCATCCTTAGGATAATTTATGCGGGTATGAAAAAGCGCGTTAAGAACATGGGTGAATTTCTGTGTTATTTTTTCAAGTTCTTTAAGCGTAAGATTGCTGTCATCAAGCTCGCCTTCCATAAATCTTTTTCTTACTACGTCTCTAACCATTTCCTCTAAACGTGAAGGCGTGGGCTCATCAAGCGTGCGCGAAAGAGCCTCTATAGTATCGGCTATAGACACGATAGCGGTTTCCTTACTTTGCGGCCGCGGGCCGCTGTAGCGATAATCCTCTTCATGCTCTTTTTCCGGTTCAAGCTCTTTTGCCCGCTGATAAAAATAATACACAAGAGTTGTGCCATGGTGCTCGCTGATAAAATTTATTATTCGGGAATTAACATGATATTTTTTGGCAAGTTCTACGCCATCTTTAACATGGTTGGTTATTATTAGCTTACTCATTGACGGCTTTAAATCTTTATGTATGTCTTTAACCCCAACGATATTCTCCGCGAAGTAATTCGGCTTAATCATCTTCCCAACATCGTGATAATACGCGCCGGCTCTGGCTAAAAGAGAATTAGCACCAATACTCTCAGCAGCTGCCTCGCTTAAATTTGCCACTACCAACGAATGCTGGTAAGTTCCCGGGGCTTCTAAAATTAATCTCCTTAAAAGCGGATGGTTAAGATCAGAAAGTTCAAGCAAAGATATATTGGTAACAACTCTAAATATGTATTCAAAAATTGGAAGGATAGTGAGTACAATTGAAGCGGCAATTCCGTTTAAAACACAAATTGTAAGAAGATTAACATCCGGACGAAATTCAACAAAGCCCGTGTTTTTTACCTTCTCGATTGCAAACGCTACGGCAAACTGAATGAATCCGGCAATTATGCCTGCTTTTATTACCTCAAATCTCCTTCTGACCCGGTAAGAAAATAGCGCGGCGCTTAATGAGCCGACAAAAAGGCTAGTTCCTACGGTAAGGTTTCCTCCCTCTATGCTTGCACCAAGGGAAAAAAAGAAAAGTGAAAAAAGAAAAGAAAATTCCAAGTTGTCAAATAAAAGAGTAACTAATATGAC
>JBAYMZ010000136.1:0-4749 GCA_041663385.1 Candidatus Omnitrophota bacterium | reverse complement strand
TTCTAATCATCCAGCTGAACCATAATTCCTAGGAATTTCAAAGGATAAGTATCGATTACCACTTAATTTAACCTTATTATTAATATCATTTGATTTATTATTAATGATTATTTCATATTTTTTTCACTCGTATGGTACAACGGAATCATCATTAACCATTTCAATATACCAGTCGCAAAAAACATGCCAGAAGAATTCGTAAGCAATTTTCGTGGCGTCATTAATGCGATAGTTTTCCAGTGAAGCGGTTACTTCTTTAATCGCCGTATTTGATTCATTAAGCAACCAGGCATCGATTTCATCATATCCTTCCAGTTCCAAATTATCGATTGTGATATTTTTCTCAGTCATTTTAAGCAGGATAAACCGTGTAGCATTCCAGATTTTATTGGCGAAATTTCTTCCCACAAGAAATGTTTCATTAGAAATATAAAGATCGGAACCGCCGGATGCCTGCAGCATAATAGAAAACCGCAAAGAATCCGTTCCAAACTTATCAATTATTTCCAGCGGATCTATGGTGTTGCCAAGCGACTTTGACATTTTTATTCCTCTATCATCACGCACAGTGCCATGGATTATGACATCTTTAAAAGGTATTTCTTTTTTAAACTCAAGGCCGGCCATAATCATTCTTGCCACCCAGAAAAATAATATTTCCGAAGCAGTAATTAAAACCGAAGTCGGATAAAAATATTTCAGTTCTTTTTCATCATCGGTGTTTGGCCGGAAATTTGGCCAGTAAAAAGTTGCGAACGGCCAAAGCCAGGAAGAAAACCAAGTATCAAGCACATCTTTATCCTGCACTAAATCTTTCGAACCGCAACATGGGCACTTTTCCGGTTTTTGTTTGCCGACGATAATGCCGGCCTTACCTTCTGCATCTTCACCCTTAAAACATTCTTTACAATACCAGACCGGCAGACGGTGTCCCCACCAGATTTGGCGGGAAATACACCAATCCTGAATGTTGTACATCCAATTAAGATAAACTTTCTTCCAGCGTTCAGGATAAAATTTTATTTTGCCGTCTTCTACAACCTTAATCGCAGTTTCAGCCAGCGGCTTCATCTTCACAAACCACTGCGGAGATATTCGCGGTTCAATTATCGTATGGCAGCGGTAACAATGCCCGGCTGAGACTTTGTATGGTTCTTTTTTATCGATAAGTTTTTTCTCTTCCAGTAATTCTAAAATGGCTTCTCTCGCCTCGAATCTGTCCATATTGGCAAATTCGCCGGCATTTTCATTGAGAGTAGCATCATCATTCATTATATTTATAAATTCCAAATTATTTTTTTTGCCCAAATTAAAATCAACCGGATCATGCGAAGGCGTAACCTTAACCACACCGGTTCCGAATTCAATATCAATGGCCTCATCTTCAATAACTTTCAGTTCCCTGTCCATTATCGGAAGAATAACTTTCGCGGTTTTGAGCCAAGCAAATCTCTCGTCTTTCGGATTTATCGCAACCGCGGTATCACCAAGCATTGTCTCCGGCCTCGTCGTCGCCACAACTACGTATTTTTGTTCTGGTGACTGGTGGCTGGTGCACTGGTGACCACTCAAGACCGGGTATTTAATATAATACAGCCAGCCATTTATCTCCTTATGCGCAGCTTCTTCGTCACTAAGTGCCGTCTTACAGCGCGGGCACCAGTTAATAATGCGTTTGCCTCGATAAATTAAATCCTTCTCATATAATCTTACAAAAACGTCTTTAACGGTTTCACTGTAAGCTTCATCCATCGTAAAACGCGTTCTCTCCCAATCACAACTTGCTCCAAGCTTTTGCAGCTGGCTAATTATGGTTGAACCATATTTGTCTCTCCATTGCCAGAGTTTATTCAAAAACTCTTCTCTGCCAATGTCTTCTTTTTTAAGGCCCTGCTTGGCTAAATCTTTTTCCACAACATTCTGTGTGGCAATGCCAGCATGATCGGTCCCGGGCATCCACAAAGCCGAATACCCTTGCATTCTTTTAAATCTTATCAGCACATCCTGAATGGTATCGTTTAAGGCATGGCCCATATGCAGAATTCCGGTAATATTAGGCGGAGGGATAACGATAGAAAACGGCTTCTTATCTTTTGAAACTTTCGCTCCAAAAAAACCGATAGATAGCCATTTTTTAAGAATTTTCTCTTCGATTTCTTTTGGATTATATCTTGGTGCAATATCCATATTTAATTACTCTCTATTTTTCCACAGATGGTCACAGATAAAAATCACAGATGATCGCAGATAACGAAGGGTGAAAATTGAAGGGTGAAGGGTAGCAAAAGAATCGAACTTCGCCCATCTATCTTCGATTTTCAATTCATGCTAATTTATATTTACGATGGAAAATTATATAATACGACAGCGAAAATACAATATAAATCTTATTTTAATGACAAATATGGAAAGCTTATAATTCCAGCGGGTCCTGGCTTGGCCTGTTTCTCGCAGGAACGCAAAATTTTTCCCAGCGGGAAAAATTGTGCTCGGCTGCTCGGCCTCGCTCTTGTTGGCTTTTTTCAAAAGCCAACAAACCATGCCCGCTCAGGCCTCTCGCTACGCCCTGCTCAAAACAGACCAAGCCACCCGCTGGTTAAATTATTAATAGAAAACTGGGAATGAAACTGATGATTCTTTTGCTTCAGGTCGATTTCTTAACGCCAAAGGTCTTTACGCCTCAGTTTTATTCCTTTAATTGAAGGCGTATTTGAAAAGCCAAAAAAGAATGATGAGCGATATAGCAATTTTTAGATAAAAACCGCCGTTAAAAAATGCGGGTGTTTGAGCTATTTCCTTAATCATGTAGCTATATAGGGCGAGTTCCGCATTTTAGGCGGTTTTTATCGTCCTACCGCCCTAAAGGGCGGTAGGGAAAATTGCGTTTAGCGAATAATTCTTTTTTGGCTTAAGGTTAGGTTCATTTATTCCCCTATTGCTTTAACCAATACTCTCTTTGACCGCTTGCCTTCAAATTCGCCGTAAAAATTTAACTTTTACTCTCATCTTTAATCGGATCAGATACCCTGCCGATAAACAGGATATTACCGGTTTTTGTTTCCTGAATTATAAATATGAAAGGGTGGTCTGCCTTGAATATTTTCGGCCTAGACGGCAAGACGCTACACTTTTCCACGATCACCGCAGTTGCTGCAGCAGCCTCTGTGCCCTCTTCATTAACTTCAACAAAAGCCTGGTGTATAACTTGGCTGATAAATAAATCTTTGTTGCCGGTCATACCTGAAAAATCTGCCATATCTGAAAATGCCGTAGGCATACCCATTTCTTTAAGATCGTCAGCCATAAAATATTTGGTTTCAAATTTAAATTTAGGCAAAAATACATTAACCCATTGCATTTGGAGTTTGTTTTTTAAAGCAGTTAGTGTTTGGGAATCTAAAGATTGTTCGACAGATTTTAGATCACCATTTTTGGGAAGGAGTAGAAGCATTGACAACTCTTGCCCATCATAAGGCAATTCTAATATCTGAAGCTTGTCTGTCTCGCCATAGTTAAATTCTGCTTCTTTGTCTGTTTTCTTCATCATCTTAACCCTAACAGAATTTTCCGGGGTTACTTTAAAATCACCTTCCACAGTATTTTTTTCGTCAAACTGCATAAGCCACTTTCCCCTGAAATAAATTGCATTAGTAAGAACCAGGCGTGTCATTGTGGTAATTATCCCTTGCGGGATCAAGTTTTTTATTTTTTTATTTGTTTTCTCCTCCACCCAATTATTTATTGTGAGGCGGGAATTTTCAGTATCATTTATAAAATCTAAATTAGTTACTCCGCCGCCATAATAACTTTCTATTAGCTTAAAATACGCCTCCAAAAATCTAGAATCTTTTTGCGCCCATAAGGCATTTGCTACTTTAAGTTCATATCTTTTATCTTCTTTGTTTATTTGGTTATTAATACTTAAAAAACCTTCCCTACAAAGAGTAGCTTCCTTAGGAAAATGAAAGACTGCCAACATCTCTTCTGCTGTCTTACCCCTTGCCCCTTCATATGTCATGGCTAGCGCTGAAGAAATACTGTAAGGAGAGAAAAACACATTACCATCTTTTGATTTATATTTGGAATAAAGCTCAAAAGCAAATTTATTGTTAGCCTCTACGACTGGCGCTATTTCCTGGGCAAACGTATTACTAAAAACCAAGACTATCAGAAATGACATTAGAATAGTTATTCTTCTCCAATTTAAATAGATACTATTCATCTCCACCGCTCCTTTTTTTTTATTACTCCCCAATCACTTTAACCAATACCCGCTTTTGCCGTTTTCCGTCGAATTCGCCGTAGAAAATTTGCTCCCAGGGGCCAAAATCTAATTGACCGCGGGTTATAGCCACGACGACTTCTCTGCCCATTATTGTACGTTTAAGGTGAGCATGCGCGTTGTCTTCGCCGGTAAGATTGTGCTGGTATTCTTTACTCTGCGGGACTAATTTTTCAAGCCACTCTCCAAAATCAGCTTTTAAGCCTTCCTCCTCGTCATTAATAAATACTGACGAAGTTATGTGCATGGCATTTACTAGACATAAACCCTCTTTAATACCACTCTTTTTGAGCACCTCCTCGACTTGCGAAGTAATATTTATAAATTCAATTTTATTTTTCGTATTAAAGGTAAAATATTCCGTACAGGATTTCATTGCGATACTCCTCTGCTTAGTTCAGGCAATTCACACTGTTTCTGCTCGATTAAAGTAGTATTTGCCGTGCCCATTTTAGTTTTTACGTTAA
>JBAYMZ010000135.1:0-4788 GCA_041663385.1 Candidatus Omnitrophota bacterium | reverse complement strand
TTTGCTGTTGCAAAAAAAGCAAGTTTCATTATTCGCGCTAACATTTTTTCTGACGCCTTGCGGCTTGAAAAAATGTTGCGCTCATTAGAAAAACACCCATGGTGGCGGCATAGGTAAACTGCTTGCCAGGTTTAAAGCCTCTCCGGCTAATCCCGCCATGCCGCTAAGCAACTGCAAAGGCAATGTTAACAACTCACATCCAGTTTGAAAAACACAAATAAATACAATTATCAGCAAAAAAGACAAATTTTTCAATTTCATTGATTCTATAATACTATGTTTTTTGCTTTTTACAACAGGAATATTAAGCTCGCAGATAAAATTGAAGCTATTCTTCGATAAAGTAAAACTGGCTTTGTCCCCTAAATTCATCACTACCCCTCTTAACCTCTCTAACGGCAAAAAAAACCTTTGCCTTGTTAGATTCTATACTAACTTGCTTAAGCAAGGCAAGCGCAATTGTATCAGCTGTAAGTTACTCATTTGAATTACACACTATTTTAAAAACTTTTTCTGTTGTATCTCCTCCACATCAATGCCGCTAAACGCTTTTAACGCCCCAAGCAAATTTGTCATTTTCTAAAAACGAACAACTTGCACAGTTGGGCTAAAATATGTCAACTAAAAAAGCGAAAAGCAGCCATTTTGGCTGCTTTTTCTGAATATCGCCGGTTTTGTAAAACCTAAAATTACCCTAACTAAATAACCGCTTCTTCGAAATAACATAAATCAAAAGCGACATAGGAAGTATAAAAATCATGGCTCCAAACAACTTATACAATATGGTTGGCATTTCGCTATAGCTGCTTTGTATGCTTGGAACTATCTCAAAAAATGTCATCTTCGTGGCAGCAAAGCTATTCACAATTCCGATAATAATGCTTATGACAACAAAAACAATAAACACTGTCCACGCGTTTTTTTTCATTCTTAGAAAACCGATTGCGATATAGAGGCTTACCAATGAAATTAGTGAAAAATACACCTTTTCCCATAGTCCGGAAAGCACAACGTTATCTATCAATGGGTACTTGGGATATGCCGGCACAAAAACAAAAATTGCCCACACAATGGCAGCAAAAAGAGTTGATATTGCGATAAAAGTAATACCGAACGGCCTCCCTTTATCGATACTCACCGGTTTTCTTGAACCAAATATTGTTTTAACCGCTTTTTTGTTAAAAAATATTATAAAGGAAATCGGCAACCCGATAAAAAAAATAGAATTGATTATTGAAAATAAAGTTTCCGAAATGTAGCCACTAGGTTTAGCTTGAACATTGTATACATATTGAGGAAAAAAAATAAGCGATACGCTTGAAGATATACCGATAAAGATAGTGAATACCGACATAGCAAACAACGAGTATCTTGACCAATTTTTTCTAAAAATCAGTCCAAGGCCTGTCAGGATGGGCCAGATAACAAGAAGCAAAAGATAGACAAAAGTGGCAACACAAAAAGAAGGCCTCTTGTGAAGAAGTGACATTAGTTGGTTTGAGGCAAGAAATCCAAAAACCATAGTCGCAAGTATGAACCCGCCAACCGCCACAACATATCCGCCAAATAAATTGATTAAAAGCTTTTCCATTTTATACAAGCTACAATAAACTAATTAGGTGTCGGCACGGAGATCTCTCCAAGATCAACCTTTATTTCTTCGGTATTTTTCTCTTGAACTTTTTTCTCTTCTGCCAGCTTATCTTCAGCCTTTTTCGCCGCGTCTCTTTCAGCTTTAAAAGCGTTAAATTTAGCGTTAAGATCATTTACTGCCATAGTATAATTTGCCTGTAAATCCTGCAACTCTTTTCTTATTTCTTCCATCTTTACAGAAAACTCATTTTTTAACCCCTCTGATTGCAAAGATTTGTCTGAAAACGACTGCATATCTGTCTTAAAACTATCAACATTAACTCTTAAACTCTCCAGATTAAGTTTCAAACCATCCAATGTTACTTCAACATTATTAACCTTGTCACCGATAAGCTTTGACTGTTTTGCTGACGTATCTATTTTGCCGATGCACTCGTTATACAGTTTGTAATTAACTCCTACGCTTACAATTACTATAATAAACAAAATGCCTATAATCAAATGCGTGATTCCTGAATTTTTCATGCGTCTCCTCCTTAATTTTAAATTTAGCCCACCACTCTAATCTGAAAATGCAAGATAACCAAGAATTATTAAATTTACAATTGGAAGAATCATAAGCAAACCCAGCCAAGCAGGTTTACTGCGAATTTTAGCAATTTCCATCCAAAGAATAATTATAAAAATAAAATTTACTAACGGGACAAAAAAGAGCACAGACCACCAAAGCGATCTCCTTACTATCGTAAGCATCAGGAACATATTTGCGATAGGAATCCATGCAAGCCATCCGTTTTTTGTAATAGTTTTCGTTGCAATTTTATGCAAACATAACGCCCCATACACATAGACAAGCAGGATAAGAACCCAAAGAATAAGCATAAAAATAGTTCCGTAAAGAAAAAATACCCTTTCAAACCCTTCTTTGTTGGTTACGGCTTTTGATTTGCCGGAGAATATAGACAGCGGGTCTTTTTTAATTTTTTCGACAAACAAATTACTTTTTTGCTTTACCGCAGCCGGTTGTTTTTGAGGTATCGATAAAGGGATTGAGATGCAACCTTCGCCTATTTTCTTCTCAAATGTTTTACCGTCATACTCCAAGGTAACCACAGACTGGACAACACTCAGGATTGTTATATCGTGTATTTTGTCGCCGACTTTTACTATTTCATCATTAATAACCACAAGCGAGCTATCAGCATCCTGCATTACTCCGGTTATACATATATCAGGCATTTTCTTCTGAACTTCCTCAGCAGATACTCCTGATATACAAATAAAAATGGCAACTAAAATAAAACTTATTCGCTGTATATTTTTCATAGTAAATTACTTTTGCGCCTCCACATTAACTCCTAAAAAGGAAATACACCAATTATTATTATAATACATAAAAATAATTTTGCCACATCTTTGCGAGTTGAGGCAATACCACCATTGACTCCAACGACTTAAAGATGTATAACTGCTGGATGAAACAACTATCAATTTTAATCATACTTGTGCTGATCCTCTCCGGGTGCGCCAGCCTGCGAAAAAAACTTCATCTGCCTCCGCCAAAACAAAAAAACTGCAACCAGATATGCGACTATTACGGAAACTGCGACACAGTCTGTAAATAATACCTCAACATAAAAACTAACATATAATACAAAAAGCGTAGACTGAATTTCTTCAATCTACGCTTGTGATTGATAGAGCACACCCCGCCTCGCAGGGGATGTCAAAAAATTCTGTTCCATAATTTTTTGACGCTCGGCGGGGTAAGAAAAACTAAGGCCCGCGGCATAAATGCCGCGGGCCGAGTTTTTCTAATTGCGGGGACAGGATTTGTATGCAACCTTTGCCGCAGGCAAAGCAGCCCGAAGGGCTTTTTGTTGCATCCAAATGTTTTTATTGTTAAAAAATGACTTTATTGGCGGGAAAAACTATGTTTAAAAGAAAACATTGCGGGGACAGGATTTGAACCTGTGACCTCAAGGTTATGAGCCTTGCGAGCTACCTGGCTGCTCCACCCCGCGAAAGGTAAAAAGGTTAAGGCTAAGGTTTAGATTAAGAAATCTTAGCCTAAACCTAAACCTTAACCTTTCTAGCAGTGTAAATTTTAGCAACTTATTCCGTGATGTCAACAACTATTTCGTTCTCCTTGGCAACACCAAGATTGTCACGAGCCATTTTTTCATAAACATAGGGATCCTTGCCGATTTTTTTTATCTTTACCTGTAAATCCTTTACTTCTCTATTTAACGCTTTTACTTTTACTGCAAGCTCCGCGTTAACTTGCCGCAATTTTTTTAGCTTGGCATAATTAGGAAAGTAAAGGATTACGCCTGCTATTATCGCGATTGAAGCAATAAAAGTAATTTTTGCCGCTTTAAAGTGATCTAAATTTAAAAGTTTTTCCAGCGTATTGGGCATTCTTACCAAGCTCCTCTTCAATTCGTAAAAGCTCATTATACTTCGCGACCCTGTCAGTTCTTGAAAGTGAGCCTGTTTTTATCTGGCCGCAGCAAGTTCCTACCGCAAGCTGAGCAATTGTAACATCTTCTGTTTCTCCAGAACGATGGCTCATTACAGCAGTAAAGTCATTCTTAAATGCTAAAGAAATTGCCGCAAGGGTTTCAGAAAGGCTGCCAATTTGATTTACTTTTATCAAAATAGAATTAGCTGCTTTTTCATCGATTCCTTTCTGTAGCCTCTTTGTATTAGTAACAAATAAATCATCGCCGACAATCTGAATTTTTTTACCCAAATTTGCGGTCATTGTTTTCCAACCCTGCCAATCGTCTTCAGCTAAACCGTCTTCAATAGAAACAATCGGAAATTTGGCGATAAGCTGCGAATAAAAATCAATCATAAACGCGGAATCTACTTGATGGCCCTCTAAATCATAGCTGCCATCCTTAAAGAAAGAACTGGATGCCGGATCAAGCGCCAAAGCTATTTCCTTACCCGGCTTGTATCCTGCTTTTTCAATAGCCTGAATAATTAATTCCAAAGCCTCACTATTCTTAGATAAATTAGGAGCAAAACCACCTTCATCACCTACAGAGGTAGAAAGATTCTTGCCTTTTAAAATACTTTTTAGGTTATGGAAAACTTCATCTGCCGCCTGAAGCGCGCGCCGAAAACTTTCAAAGCCTATAGGCGCAATCATAAACTCCTGAATATCTAAGTTATTATCCGCGTGCA
>JBAYMZ010000134.1:0-4817 GCA_041663385.1 Candidatus Omnitrophota bacterium | reverse complement strand
TTTGTTGCCGCATACGGGGATATCGGTTTAGGGTAGTCTGATTCTTTTTCCGGAAAATCAACCCGGTCGCCGTATACAGAGCTGCTTGAAGCAATCACTATGCGTTTAATGCCTTTGTCTTTTGCTTTAATAAATAATTTTAAGGTTCCGGTTACATTACATCATTATATTCAAGCGGCGCGGCAATTGACTTTGGCACACTTCTTAGAGCTGCCTGATGAGTTATCAATTCAACACCATCAAGCGCTTCATCAAGAGCCGAATCATCCCGCAAATCTTTCTGGATAAGTTTAACCTTATCTTTGCACCTTGCGATATTTACTAATTTTCCGGAAGATAAATTATCCAGGATAACAACATGAGAACCCTCACAAACCAGCCTATCAACAATGTGCGATCCGATAAAACCGCAACCGCCGGTAACGAGAACCTTTTTATTTTTTAACTCACTCATAATTAACCTCTCCCTTTAAGCACATAATTTTTTAGATAATGAGACACTGCTTCCTGCCATGTCGGCAAATAATACCCTAAAAAGTTTTTAAATTTTTCCTTAGAAAGCATTGAATTTTTAGGCCTTTTTGCCGGCCGGGTAAGCTGTTCGGATTTAATCGGCTTAAGTGTGGTTTTTAAACCGGATTCTTTTACAATATAATCCGCTAATTCAAACCAACTGCAAAATCCGGTATTGGTAATATTATAAATACCCGGCTCTATTGTCTTTTTAAAATGAATATCAAGAATATCTGATATCGCTTTTGCTAAATCAAGTGTATAGGTCGGAGAACCAGTTTGGTCATCTACCACGCTAAGGGCATCCTTCTCTTTTGCCGCTTTGGCAATTGTGGAAACAAAGTTTTTTCCATTCGGCCCAAAAAGCCAGCTAGTTCTTATAATTAAATGCTTCTTGATACCAGATGCTATATTTTCTCCTTCAAGCTTAGACTTGCCATACACGCCCAAAGGATTTGTGGCATCCTTTTCCGTATACAAAGATTCCTTTTTACCATCAAACACGTAATCTGTGCTTATATAAATAAAAAGACAATCTTTACTTTTAAGCGCGCAAGCTACATTTGCTGTGCCTTGCGTATTAACCTTAAAAGCATTTTGTGATTCTTCTTCGGCTTTATCCACATTAGTATAGGCAGCGCAATGCACCACCGCGTCAAATTCAAAATCACCTATTGTATTTATCAAAGAGCTCTTGTCGGTAATATCGCAATTATCCTTATCGATGCTTAAAATATTATATTTTTCAAGCAGCGGACAAAGAGCCGTACCAAGCATTCCCTTCGCGCCGGTAATTAAAATTTTCTTATACATTCGCTACGCTTAAGTATTAGCCGTGCTAAATATCATCGGGCTGAAGCCCGATGATTTATGGAAGGCTTAATCTTTTTCCACCACTTTGTATTCTCTTTGTACCAATCAATAGTAGCATCTAAGGAAGTACTAAAATCATAGACCGGTTTCCATCCAAGATTACGTAATTTTGTCGAATCTAAAGAATAGCGGCGGTCATGCGCGGGCCTGTCCTTTACATATTCTATACCGGCTTCATCTAAGCCGAATTTCTTTAATATAATTTTGGTCAATTCTATATTCGTTACTTCATTGTCTGAAGAAACATTATATATTTCTCCAACTTTAGCTTTATGCATTAAAAAATCAACGGCCCGGACATGATCTAAGACATAGATCCAATCCCGCACATTGAGCCCGTCGCCATAAAGCGGAACTTTCTTATTTTCTAAAATATTCGTTATAAACAAAGGTATAACTTTTTCCGGGTATTGATAGGGCCCGAAATTATTTGTACATCTGGTTATAACCACAGGAACGTTATAAGTTAGGGCATATGAATTGCACAAAACATCCGACGCGGCTTTGGAAGCTGAATACGGGCTCGATGGCAGCAAAGTATCTGTTTCTACGAAAGACCCTTCCAATGTGCTTCCGTATACTTCATCCGTGCTTATCTGTATGAAAAGTTTTAAGTTTGCGCCGCGGCTTGCTTCAAGCAGGGTGAATACTCCGTTAATGTTTGTTTCAATAAAATCCTTTGCTCCGCTTATTGACCTATCAACATGAGTTTGCGCGGCAAAATTTACCACGATATCTACATCTTTTATTATTTTACTAACCAGTTTAAAATCTCTGATATCACCTTTTATAAATTTATAGTTTTTATTTTTAGCGATCTCCGTTAAATTTTCCAAATTTCCCGCGTAATTCAAACAATCTAAATTAATTATTTTATATTCGTTATAGGTTGTCAGCATATAACGGATAAAATTAGAACCAATAAATCCAGCCCCTCCTGTTACAAGCACTCTCATCTAAATCTCCTATTTTTATTTCGAAAACTAGCTAGACAATGCATTTTCAATAATGACTGTGTTTTTTGGAGGGGCTGGATAAACCCGCAGCCTCCGGTAAC
Source organism: Candidatus Omnitrophota bacterium (assembly GCA_041663385.1). Lineage (GTDB taxonomy): Bacteria > Omnitrophota > Gorgyraeia > Duberdicusellales > 4484-171 > JAJYOP01. The sequence goes on along the minus strand of JBAYMZ010000134.1, from coordinate 2,374 downwards.
TAGTAAATTCATAGCATCTTCTCCAAATTTATTCCTTTTTTCGCGGCAATCAGCATGTTTGCCTTAATTAATGATTCAAACGCCCCACAATCCGTCCAAAACCCTTTTAAAATATCACAAGAAAGGGCCCCATTTTTTAAATACATATTATTAATGTCAGTTATTTCATATTCTCCGCGGCGGGATTTTTTCAGTTTATTTATAAAGTTAAAAACTTCGTGGTCGTACATATATACACCGGTAACCGCGTATTTTGATTTTGGATGTTTTGGTTTCTCTTCGATTGAAACAACTTTACCTTTTTTAAATTCCGCTACTCCGAAACGCTCAGGATCTCTTACTTCCTTAAGCAGTACCCTTGCCCCTTTTGGCTGCTTCTCAAATTTATCAACATACTCCTTTATGGAGGTTTCAAAAAGATTATCGCCCAAAATTACTACAATTTTTTCACCGGCGGCAAAATCCTCAGCAAGCCGAAGAGCATCAGCTATGCCTGCTTCACCAGTCTGATAGGTATAATGAATTTCTTTTAACCCAAACTCTTTGCCATTGCCTAAAAGACGCAAGAACTCTCCGGCATGGTTACCGCCGGTAACAATCATAATATCCTTTATGCCCGCGTCAACAAGCGTTTTGAGCGGATAATATATCATTGGCTTATCGTATACAGGCAGTAAATGCTTGTTGGTTACTTTTGTAAGAGGGTTAAGCCGTGTTCCCAGGCCCCCGGCTAAAATAACACCTTTTATCATGTCAACCTCCTACTTCTTATTCCAATCATAAGGAATTTCATTATCAAAAGCATCAAGCCTGAACTCGTCAGGCTTTTTAGGGTTATAAAGCATAGTTGGTATATTGATAACTATAGCTTCCTCTTTTGAAATGCATTTAAAGCCATGATAGAGTAATTTAGGAATTTTTATTAACTTTGGATTTTCAAGGCTGAGCTCCCATTCATTTACCTCGCCAAAAGTTTTTGAATTTTTGCGGCTGTCATAAATTGCCAACCGCATCTTGCCAAAGACGCAAGTGAAATGATCATCCTGCAATTTATGATAATGCCAGGCTTTTGTAACACCAGGCAATGCCGTTGTAATGTAGGCTTGCCCGAATTTCTTAAAAATCTTATCGTCGCGGCGCAGCACTTCCATAAGATGGCCCCTATCGTCATAATTTACCTTTAAATCTTTTACTAGAACACCTTTAATCATAGCCTCTCAACTCCTTTTTCATTTTTTTTGTAAATATTACGCGTATCAAAAATCATCGCTGAATTTTTTTTAATAAATTTATAATCAATTGCCGAGTGATCCGTCACAACCACAACACAATCAAAAGAATGAAGATTATGGCTATCGAGTTTAACACTTTTTATATTTATCTCGTGTATTTTAAGATACGGGATAAAAGGGTCATGGAAACTTACCTTTGCCCCTCTTTTTTGTAAATGTTCAATAATCTCTAATGCCGGAGATTCTCTTAAATCTTTTACATCTTTTTTGTAGGTAACTCCCAGAATGAGAATCTTTGCTTTTTTAAGCGGGATATTTTTTTCTTTTAATATTTTCTCAAGCCTCTCCAAAACATAAGTCGGCATAAAACGATTTATGTAAGAAGCAAGATCAATCATTTTTGTTTTAAACCCAAGCTTATTGGCCTTCCAGGAAAGATACAAAGGGTCAACCGGAATACAATGCCCGCCAAGGCCAGGGCCGGGATAAAAAGGCATAAAACCAAAAGGTTTTGTCCCTGCAGCGTTTATGACTTCCCAAACATCTATGCCTAATTTATTGCATACTATCGCGAACTCATTGGCTAAAGCGATATTTACCAGCCTAAAGGTATTTTCCAGAAGCTTAGCGGTTTCCGCTACCTCCGGGCTTGATACGCTAAATACTCTTTCTATAATTTTTGAGTATAAATCTTTCGCGAGGCCGCTTGAGCGCGCGGAAAGCCCTCCAACAAGCTTTGGTATTTTTGTCAAAGGAAAATTCTTATCCGCGGGATTTACCCGCTCCGGAGAAAAACAAAGAAAGAAATCTTTTTCTTCCCGCAATCCGGTTTCTTTTAAAATCGGTAAAACCACTTCACGTGTAGTTGTAGGATAAGATGTGCTTTCTAAAACAATCAATTGATGGCCTAAATACTTCTTAATTGCCCTTGCCGCGGCAACCACATAAGAAATATCCGGCATCTTTACTTTTCTAAGCGGGGTAGGAACACAAATAATAATAGTATCACACTGTTTCAATATTTCAGGTTTAATTGTAGGCAAAAAATACTTTTGCGCGATAAGCCTCAGGACTTCCTTTGAGTCTACATCAACTATATACCTTTCACCATTTTTCAACCGGTCAATATTCTTTTGATTAGT
>JBAYMZ010000133.1:0-4910 GCA_041663385.1 Candidatus Omnitrophota bacterium | reverse complement strand
TTAACCGGAATACCGGCCCCAGGCATTATCCACGAATAAAGAGTTTCGGTTTGTGAGCCGGCAGTATAAACTATTTTATATTTATCAACCGCGTTGCCATCTATGGTTTCTTTTCCTAATAACGTTCTTTCTACTTCGCCGGGCAGGCTCTTTTCTCCGGCGACAAAATTCCCCGAAGCTAAAGGCACCTCCATATAAGTTTTTTCTTTCGGCATTATAACCCAAGCCTTACCCTGATCAATTTTCGCGATAGTAATAATATCCCCCATTTCCATACGGGATTCATTATTTGCGTTAAAAATCTTACCAGTATTTGTTGTGCCGGCGCCCTTTGAGACAAAATCCGCTGAAAATTCTTGCGCCTGAGCGATACCAAATAATAAACAAAAAATCAACAACAAGAACGCGATAAAAAAATTTACTTTAAATAGTTTCATTTTTCAACTTACCCCCTTTATGCCGAACATTAACCCTATAAATCAGATAATTTATTTCGACTGCATTTTTGGGCAACCCGGGGCCTTAGGCGCAATCGGTTCTTCCATCGTGCCTTTAGCTTGACCCATCATATTTTGGCGCATAGGCATCATTGGACAGGTCTTTCGCATTTGTTTGCAAACACAGGTTGAAAAAATCAAAAGCGCGGCGACCCAGCAAAGCGCGACAATAACATACCCGAATATTTTAAGCGCCTGAGTTTTAACGTTACCGACAACAACCAGAATAAAGAAACTAAGAGAAAGCAACAAAACAAAAGGGATAAGCCCAAAAAGCGGTGACTGCATTGCTATTGGCATAGAAACCTCCTTTTTAAGTATCACGTAACACGTAGCAGGTAACACGTTTTATTTTATCACTATACTTAGTTTAGACAATGATTATAGAGTATGCAATATTTCTTTCAAATCATTTTCCGGGGTGGTAATCGGCTTAACACTAAACTGCTCAACCAGCACCTTAAGTACGTTAGGGCTGATAAAAGCTGGCAAACTGGGGCCGAGCCTTATATTTTTTATGCCCAGGGAAAATAGCGTAAGCAAAATACACACCGCCTTCTGTTCATACCAGGAAAGAACAAGAGACAACGGCAGTTCATTAACGCTGCATTTAAAAGCATCCGAAAGCGCTAGGGCAATTTTTATCGCCGAATAGCTGTCGTTACATTGACCGCAATCAAGAAGCCTGGGGAAGTCTTCTATGTATCCGAAATCAAGCCGGTTAAACCTGAATTTACCGCAAGCAAGAGTAAGAATCATGCAGTCACTGGGAACTTTTTGAGCAAATTCTGTGTAATAATTTCTGCCTGGCTTTGCGCCGTCGCATCCGCCGATAAGAAAAAAATGACGGATGTTTTTTGCTTTAACTGCCTCAATGATTTTCCCGGCAAGCCCAAGTACGGCGTTATGCCCAAAACCCACGATGATTTCTTTTTCTACTGTATCCTGGCTAAAACCACCTAATTCTTTTGCTTTTTTTATAACCACGCTAAAATCTTTCTTATTCTCTTTACTGTCAATATGGCAAACATCCGGCCAGGCAACCAGCCCGGTTGTAAAAATTCTGTCTTTATATGATAGCCTTGGTTCCTGAATACAATTAGTTGTCATTAACACTGCCGCCGGAATATTATCGAATTCTTTCTGCTGATTCTGCCAAGCGCTGCCAAAATGCCCAACAAGATGTTTATATTTTTTTAATTCAGGATAGCCGTGCGCGGGAAGCATCTCGCCATGCGTGTATATGTTTATACCTGTATTTTTAGTTTGCTCAAGAAGTTGTTTTAGGTCAAGGAGGTCGTGCCCGGAAACAATAATTGCCGGGCCTTTTTTTACGCCAATAAACACCTTTGTCGGAATTGGATTGCCGAAATTTTTCGTATGCGCTATATCCAGCAACTCAAGGCATTTAAAATTAATCTTGCCGAAATCCATAATCAACGCGATATAATCTTTCGAAGTTAACTTATTATCCACAATCGCCCTTAAGCCTTTATGAAAAAAAGCCATAACTTCATCATCTTCTTCCCCTAATACAAACGCGTGATCAGCGTAGGCAGCCATGCCTTTTAAACCAAAAAGAAGGATTTCGCGTAAACTCTGCACATCTTTGTCAACATCCGGCGATATAATTCCATGCGTGTGCGCCTGTTCAACAAGCTTCTCCAAGGTGCCTTCCGGTTTAAAATCAACATTCTCCGGTAATTCGTCAGAAAAAGATTTATTATTTTTAAGCTTATAGGCCTCAAGAAATGATTTCTTTATTTTTTCTTTCACTTCATAAGCTTTATAGATAAGCGCGGCAACGCTTTGCGCCGAAAAATTAACGTTCGTAATTGTTGTAAAAAGCCCCTCCGCGACAAATAAATCAACGGACCGGTCTTTCACGTTTAAAGCTCTTGCCTTGTCAGCATATACGGCTATTGCCTTTAGCGCGTGAATAAGCAGATCCTGCAAAGCTGCCACGCTATCCTCTTTACCACAGACGCCCTTTATGGTGCAACCCTCACCTTTTACTGTTTGTTCACATTGCCGGCAAAACATTGTCATTTTTTTGCTCCTTTAATAATTAGGCAAAACATTACGATATTCCCTTCTATTTTGCAACTAATGAATATAGGGTTACGGAGCCCAATTCCTTTAGCACATATTGCTCGATATTCTTTATTTTTTTCCTTATCGGGCACTTCTTAGTATTGGGGCATTTTGCTTTTTTAAAAAGGCATTCGTTTATATGTAATGGCCCCTGAAAAGCCCGCATTAAATCAATTAAAGTTATGCCCTTGAAAGAATCAACCAGCGTAAAGCCGCCGCCGATACCTTTATAAGAAATTAAAATCTTTTTTTTGTTTAATATTTGAAGGATTTTGCGAAGAAATGGCCGGGGTATTTTTAGCTCTTGTTCAATTTCAGACACGGAAACTATCTTGCCTTTATTTTTGGCAATAAAGCAGATAGCCCTTAAAGCGTAATCCGTATCACGAGTAATAAGCTTCATAAATTATGTGTGTATATATATTGCTTAATGAAGTCACAGGCACCAAGCGCAAAGCTTTTCCTACGATGTAAGCTTACGGCTTGGAACCTGTATTTAAGAAGGCAGTTTAACGTCATACCAAGGACACCCTAAAACAACCTTCCTTGCAATGAACAATTGGACGAATCAACCGATAGATAAAATGCCTTAACATACGCACCTCCTTTATTATGTTTAAATGATACCACATTAGTATCATTTTGTCAAGTAAAAAAAGATTACAGCGATTAGGGGGATTATAGAAATTTATATTACAATCTCTGTAATCACCCCATAATCTCCGTAATCTTTACCAATTTTCTGCTAGCACCTCATAGAAGGCTTGGGGATGTTTACAAGCCGGACATTCTTTAGGAGCGGCTTCCCCTTCAACAACATACCCGCAGTTAATACAGTGCCATTTAACCGGAGCTTTTTTCTTGAAGGCTTCTCCATTAACTATATTATTTATAAGCTTTCTATATCTTGCTTCATGAAATTTTTCTACCTTAGAAATCTGCTCAAATGAATTAGCAACATCACTATAACCCTCTTTCTTCGCGGTTGCGGCAAAATCAGCATACAGTTTTGTCCACTCCATATTTTCTCCATCAGCCGCGGCTTCTAAATTCGCTCTTGTATCTTTAAGCATGCCTGCCGGGTACGATGCGGTAATTTCTACGTCTGAGCCTTCAAGATATTTAAAAAACACTTTCGCGTGTTCTTTCTCGTTCTCCGCGGTTTCCATAAAAATGTTTCCTATCTGTTCAAAGCCTTCTTTACGGGCAATACTGGCAAAATAGGTATACCGGTTTCTTGCCTGCGATTCTCCGGCGAAAGACGCTAATAGATTTTTCTCTGTTTGGCTTCCTTTAATTGTTTTAGACATATCTTCTTCCTCCCTATTAAATAACAGCCACCTCTTACGTTAAATTCGAAACACGAAACGCCTGCCTGCCGGCAGGCAGGAAATACGAAACAAATTCTAAATCCGAAATTCTAAACATTTTACCCGTTTTGGTCATTTAAATTTTTCTTCATTTTAAGATTTGTTTCGAATTTCGATATTCGGATTTCGGATTTAAATTTTATTCTGTGTCTTTCTTTAAATATGCTTTAACTATCCTCACTTCCTCTACCGGTTTATCCATGGAGCCAACTTCTGAATTCTCTATTTTCTCGACCACATCGTAACCGGAGACTACCTCTCCGAAAATTGTATGTTTCATATTAAGCCACGGCGTAGGAATGGTGGTAATAAAAAACTGGCTGCCGTTAGTGCCGGGCCCGGCGTTGGCCATAGCAAGAAGCCCTGGTTTATCAAATTTTACGCTGACGCTGACTTCATCTTCAAAGGGTTTACCCCAAATTGATTCACCACCTCTTCCGGTTCCTGTAGGATCTCCGCCTTGAATCATAAAATCTTTTATTACTCTGTGAAATATAATTCCATTGTAATAACCCTTCTCAACAAGTTTTGTAAAATTTTCGCAAGTTTTTGGCGCGATATCCGGCATAAGTTTAATTTCTATTTTTCCTTTGCTTGTCTCTAAAACAACTGTCTCGTCCATAGAAAATACCTCCCCGTAAAACCCGGCAATAAATAATCCGAGAATAAATGTAATAAATATATTTTTTACCATCTTGGCTCCCTCCTTGATTTAAATATTTATACTCTCTTTAGACGAAAATTACAACTAGATTTTTTTAATGAAGAATCTCCCTAAAATTATCAGTTTCATTTCTTTAATTTAGACTCTGCCACAGAAAAGCCAAAAAAAGAATTATGAGCGATATAGCAATTTTTAGATAAAAACCGCCGTAAAGAAATGCGGGTGTTTGAGCTATTTCCTTAATCATGTAGTTATATAGGGCGAGTTCCGCATTTTAGGCGGTTT
>JBAYMZ010000132.1:0-4947 GCA_041663385.1 Candidatus Omnitrophota bacterium | reverse complement strand
TTCGAATTTACTAGGCCTGGTAGAAGTCTCAGCTTTGACGCAGTTTAGCTCTTAGCTCACTTTGACACATGATACATGACACCTGACACCGGTGAGTGTCAAGGTGAGCGTCAGAGTTAAATTTACTTAAGCATTAGAGTTGTGAATTTTTTCACCTATGAAGCAGGAGACGGCTGGTTAATTCCGGCTGTCAGAGTATTGCTCGGCGTATTTATCCAGTAATTCACGTATCATTTTTTGATATTTTGTGTGATAGCGGGTTGCCTGGCACTTAAAAAAGTTTATACTTGATTGCTTAAGGGATATTGTAATTTTCTTGGTTTCCTCGTTAATAACTAAATCTTCCGGAGATGGAAGAAAATCTTTAATCCGTTTTAAATTGCCAGTGGGCATGTTTGAATCAGCTGCTTTCTTTTTCATAGTAGTACCTCGCTCCCTTTCGCCAATATCCTGCGCCAATTATTCTAATTTTCCCCTCTCGATAAGTGAAGCGTACGGTTAAAATTTTACCTTCAAGCTTACCGATACAGAAAAATCTTTCCTCTTCTTTTGAATGTTTTGAATCTATAAAAATTTTTCTGTTACTATCTTTGAATGCTTTTGCTGCCGCAATGAAGTCAACACCATGCTGTTGATATTAGCTGCCACTTTATTAAGATCCCAGACAAAACTTCCGCAATCTTTATCACTATTAAAATGTAACATATGTATTGCTAATTGTCAATATTATTATACATATCTCTATTGACGCTCGCTCCCTCTCTTTGACACCTTGATACTTTGACACTACTTTGATACCCCTCTTATATAATAGACGTAACAGGAGGCGATTTTCTTTCAAATTAATGAGCACATTATTTTTCCAAGCCTTACTGGCGAAGGAAAAATGATAGTGCGAATTAACCCCGGCGAGCGTCAAAAAATTATCGCAGAGAATTTTTTGACATCCCCTGCGAGCCGGGGTAATAAGCTAAAACCAATTCCACCTCCGGGGTGGAAAACGGTTCCTAAGAGCTAAGCGCTATGAGCTAAGAGCCAAATCGCGATTTTCATTGCTGTTAATGTTTTGGCGGCGATTGATGGCCAGTTATATTTTTTTGACAATTATATCCCGCTACGTTATCAAGTTATTCTCACGTTTATCATCACGTTTCTGTCGGCGCGTTCGAAACATGCATTATTCACCACAAAATATAAAACAATAAAACTTGCTTTTTTCCGTATCTGATGTAAACTTTAGTTAGATTTATGTGATTATTATCACATAAATCTAATGATTAAGGAGACATAATGAAACGATTAGCTTTTAGCCAACTAACAGCTTGGAAAAAATCAGCTCAAAGAAAACCGCTCGTTTTAAAAGGTGTTCGCCAGGTAGGAAAAACGTGGCTATTAAAGGAATTTGGCAAGCAACATTACGAGAATACCGCTTATTTTAATTTTGATGAGCGAAGCGAATTAAAGCAATTTTTCGAAACAACCAAAGACGTTCAAAGAATTCTTCAGCACCTTTCATTGATAAATGGTGCTCATATTATTCCAGGAAAAACGCTTATTATTTTTGATGAAATCCAGGAATGTAACGCGGCGCTCAACGCGTTAAAATATTTTTACGAGAACGCTCCGGAACATCATATTGCCTGCGCGGGATCTCTGCTGGGGATTAAGATTTCCAAGCCTGAAACGTTTCCTGTCGGAAAAGTGGAATTTCTGTCCGTACACCCGATGACACTTACAGAATTCCTGTGGGCATCCGGAGAAGAAAAACTTGTCCAGTATATTGACAGCATTGACAAGCTGGAACCAATACCAGATATTTTCTTTAATCAGTTATATGAAAAATTGAAGATGTATTTTATCACCGGAGGCATGCCGGAATCAATACGCGCGTGGGTGGAAGAAAAAGATGTTACACGGGTTCAAAAGGTTTTGCGCGACATACTGGATGCTTACGAACTTGATTTTTCAAAACATGCGGAAATAAAGGACATCGCAAAGCTGGGATTGATATGGTCGTCAATTCCGTCCCAACTTTCAAAAGAGAATAAAAAGTTTGCATATAGGTCGGTGAAAACCAACGCAAGGGGAAGAGAATACGAAGACGCCTTAACATGGCTATGCAATGCCGGGCTTGCATATAAAATATACCGTAATACCAAGCCAGCCCTTCCAGTATCAGCATATGATGATTTGAACGCATTCAAGCTTTATACGGTTGATGTAGGGCTTTTACGCCGGCTGGCACTCCTTGATCCGATATCGTTTAGCGAAGGTAACCGGCTATTTTCGGAATTTAAAGGGGCTCTTTCGGAAAACTACGTTTTACAAAGCCTTGTATCACAGTATGAAGTTTTACCAAGATACTGGTCTTCCGGCTCAACAGCCGAAGTCGATTTTACCATTCAGCGCGGAAATGATATTTTTCCCATAGAGGTTAAATCGGATGAAAACGTGCGAGGCAAAAGCCTTACATTGTATAATCAAAAGTACACTCCGCGGATACGGGTGAGGTTTTCGTTAAAAAATCTTAAAAAGGATGACAATCTTGTTAATATCCCGCTATTTCTTGCTGACCATCTCGAAAAATTTATCGGCCTTGCCGGTATATAAAAATTTGGTTTCTTTATGCTTAAGAGCTAAACTAGGGTGTCCCCTTGTGTGATGGCACCTGATAAAATGTTTTGGCGGCAATGGCAGGCCAGTTATATTTTTTGGCGATTGTATCTATCCGAAGGTAAATTCCATTTTGCAGAGATTTTTGGAAGTGTTAAGCCCAATTTACTTTTTGAGCAGTAAATTTCACGCTTCGAGATGCCGGTTAAAAACATCGTCTTACCGCACTATATCGTCCTCTCCCAAATATGTCCCGGATTGCACCTCTATAATCTTCAAAGGCTTCTTACCTATATTACTTAACCGGTGAACACACTTGACAGGAACATCTATGCTTTGATTGGCATTAAAAAAGTAGGTTTTTTTGTTTTTTACAATTTTGGCGCGGCCCTCTAAAACCACCCAATGCTCACTGCGCTTCTTGTGAAACTGCAAACTTAAAGCTTTATGCGGACTGACTTCTATTACTTTTACTTTGAATTTAGCTCCGGAATAAAGCACAGTATAAAAGCCCCAAGGGCGAATCACTGTGGTATAATTGCAAACTTTTTTTATTTTTTTCTTTTTTTCGTGTTTTTGGCGCATAATAAATATCTATTTCTAAAAGCTCTTTTATTTTACACAATCATCATTTATCTGTACAGCTATTTTGCATACGCATAAATAAAGATTCATATTCCAGTGTAATCTTTTCCCAATTATAGTGGTTCCTGATTCTTTCCGCGGAAAGAGCCCGGTATTTCGTTATTTCTTGCGGATTACAAAGAAGGTGTTCAAGTTTTGTTTTTAAATCCATAGGGTTACCAGGCTCAAACCAAACACCGGTATCAGAGATAACTTCCTTATTAAAAGACACGCCGTTAACCACAACGCAGTTGCCGGCAGCCATGGCTTGCAGAAGCGCGGGGTTTGTCCCTCCCACCTCATTGCCATGAAGATAAACAAAAGAGTTATTCACTAAAGCGTGATACCCTTCGTTGTAAACTGCGCCCAGAAATTTGATCCGTTTATCTTTCGTCGCATGCAACTCACGAATGTAAGTTTTCGCATATGGTGCACTACCGACGATTATCAAGGGTATCTCGGTTTTGATTTTTTCGTAGGCATTAATCATAATATGAGCGTTATTCTCCGGCTCAAGCCTGCTGACGTATAAAAAATACCCTCTTTGCTTCAAGCCATAATGTTCAAGAATCTTCAAGTCATCTTTAATCTCGACCTTATAAGCGCCATATGAAATGTAACAAGTTTTCCTTTTGAACCTTTGCATATAATATTCCTGTATACCTTTGGAATCGGCAATAACAGTATGAGCAAATAAAGCGGCAAGCCTTTCGCAAGCTCGGTGGCCGAATTTTCCGATCTTATTCCACTTTGCCCGTTTCCATTCCAGCCCATCCACGTTAATAATAACTTTCTTGCCAAAGAGACGCGGTAATAACAGAAAAATGCTGTTAATGGGGTTGCAAAAATAAACTATTGTTGTGTCGGTAAAAATTACACGACAAACCGAAAGGAATGTATGGGCAAGGGTATCAAAATATTTATGCTTGATAGTCGGCAAAGTTATTAAACGCACCCCTTTATAATAGGGATCTTTGTGGGCGCTGTTTCCTTTGCGACAATATACGCTAATCTTGTAACCTTTGGCAGCCATCCTTCCACTTAACTCTTCGGCAAAAGTTTCAAACCCGCCGTAATTAGCCGGAATGCCTCTTATACCTATAATAGCTATTTTAATTGTTATCTCCTGATTCTATCGCGCCTAAAGATATTAAAGATTTTTCATCAATCTTCTTACCTAATATATCTCTTACTTGCCCCCAAAAAATACCCTTGCCTATACAGATCGAAGAGCGAGCCACCATAAAATCGCTTAATCGCAGGGGTGGATTCTTGATAAATTCTGGATTTTTAGAAAAATTCATTGATTTAGCTGATTGTGCCGTATCGAAAATATTGACATCTTTGCCCCTTTTTCCCCCAAAATAATAAAAATCCGATTCTTGAGTATTAAAAAGAAGATTATTATTAATGCGCAGGTTATTTTTAGCAGTTAAATCCCCCACATATATCGCATAATTATTTTTATCATTGGCGACAATAATATTATTCATTATATTTATATTATCTACTCTATTTACATTATGAACATAATCAGTAGCAAGCACTAATTCTGCCCTATAGGCGTGTGATTTGCCTGGATTCAGCATATTGCCCCATAATGTATTATTATATATATTATTGTTTGCCCCATCAAAAATATTAATCCCTGCCCCATCATTTGCATGGCAAATATTATAATACACTTCATTATAATCACACCATTGGTCA
>JBAYMZ010000131.1:0-4961 GCA_041663385.1 Candidatus Omnitrophota bacterium | reverse complement strand
TCTGCTCTTCCTTTACCGTAATTAAAAATTGATTTTAAGAAATCAATTAAGCTTGCCTTAGATAACCGATATACTTTAGCCTGTGGAGCATACAAAATCTTAAAATTATTTTTCCGAAGGCGCCCAAAAAGCTCATTTTCTTCATTAGGATAAAGCTGCTCATTAAAACCATTTTCTTTGATAAAGATTTCTCTTTTGATACTAAAATTACAAAGAATAATTTCATCTTCACTGGCTTGCCGCAAACTACCTACCGGGTGATACCTGGCTCGCTTTCCTAAAACTCCAAAAAAACTACTGAAAATATTCTTAAAAACTTTTGGCCAAAACGCTTGGCTGGATTCCTCCATCAGCATCGGTCCGCCTACGGCTATGATTGACTTATCATTTTCGTAAATTTCTATAATTTTTAAAAATAAATCTTTTTCAACCTTGGAATCGTCATCTAAAAAATAAACAATATCTCCCTGTGCTTCTTTTGCTGCCTCGTTCCTCTGCCTGGCAGGCTGATTCCCCTCAACTAAAAAAACTTCTATTAGTTCTTGAGGGTAATCTACCTGCCTTAAAGCTTCTATCGCCAATTTAGCTGACCCTTTAGTTCTTATAGGAATAATTACACTGATTTTTTCTAATTTTTTCATTATGATTTATTTGTCCGGCTCGACGATTTAGGCATAGAATGCGGAAGTTTTTTTGCGAGATATCTGTGCAGCGGGGAACCCCACGGCTTTCCCAATATTTTTCAAAAAATGGTCGGGGCGAGAGGATTTGAACCTCCGACATCTTGGTCCCAAACCAAGCGCTCTAGCCGGGCTGAGCCACACCCCGATAAAAAAGGTTAAGGTTAAGATTAAGGTTAAGATTCGCACCTCAACCTAAACCTTAACCTCAACTGATTATTCACTATTTACCCTAAAGATTCCCCTTATTATACCCGCTTTTTAGATGCTGTCAAATTCGGCCTGATTTCCACACCAATGAAAAATTGGCGTAGGAATAGACTCATTTAACTTTAATATGTACGCATTGTATTCTTAAACATTTATAGCAGGTTTATTAGCGGCAAAAAACCCTAAGAAATCTTTTTAACTTGAAGGCTTTTAAACTTATTCCGGTAAATCTTTGCAATTTTTACCATTAGTTCCAACGAATCATTCACTTCTTCCCATTTTCGTGTTTTTAAGCCACAATCCGGATTGATCCAAACGCTTTCCGGGCCGAACATCTTTATGCTTTTATCAAGAATAGACCGTATATTCTTTTCTTTAGCGGGATATTTAGAATGCGTATCCCACACACCAGGACCTATATTTCTGTTAAATTTTGCTTTTTTAAATGCGTCTAGCATCTTTGCTTTCCCCCTGGCTGTCTCGATGGTAATAACATCAAAATTCATCTTCAATATCCACTCTATCACATCCGCAAACTCAGAATAACAAAGATGCATATGTATTTGTATGGAATGCGGCAATTTCGCGACAATATTAAAACTGCGCACTGCCCAACTATAATAAAAATCCTTATTCCTGTTTTTTAAAGGCGCGAGCTCTTTTATCGCCGGCTCATCTATCTGGATTATTCTTATGGATTTCTCCGCCATTTGTTTTACTTCCTGGTTGAGCGCCTGAGCTAACTCAAATGCTATTTCATATTCAGGTTCTTTTCTTAAATTATAACTCCAGGCAAGAAGAGTAATCGGCCCAGTAAGTATGCCTTTCACGGTTTTAGGGGCTATACTTTGCGCATAAAATATTTCCTTCAAAGATAAAGAATCTTCTCTTCTTATCACATCATGAATTAAAGGCGGCCGATACGCTCTTGTACCATATGAAATAACCCAGCCGGCTTGCGTAGTCAAAAACCCCTTTAATCTTTGCGCGAAAAACTCAACCATGTCAGTTCTTTCAAATTCGCCATGAACCAAAACATCAATCCCGATTTCTTCCTGCTTTTCTATAACTTCAAGAATTCTTCTTCTTATGTAATTATCGTAATCGTGCAGGGATAGCCTGCCTTCAACAAATTCGCGCCTTGTTTTTCTTAATTCTTTATCCTGAGGAAAGCTTCCTATGGTTGTAACCGGAAACAATGGAATGTTGAGTCTATTTTTTTGGATTTTTTTTCTGTAGATTAATTCCTCTTCCACCAAAGAAAGCGTATCAAACACTTTCGTTTTCCCCTTTGGAAGCGTTTCCACGTCACAACACCAATCAACAGCTTTTATGGTTTTACCTTCATAGAAATCACCGATAAGTTTAAGTTCATATAACCGCTCTTTGGCGAAACTTATTTTAGCTTTTATTTCCGGCGCAAGATTCGCCTCATTTTCAATACTAACCGGCAAATGCATTAGCGGAGCGTTATTTGAAATCAGGATATTCTCTTCATTCAATTTTGACGCTTTTTTTATAGCCTCTATCAACTTTGCCTTCTCGGCTATGTTTGAGCGTAATGGATTCCTACCGTCAACTATGCCGCAAATTATTTTTTTATCACGGGGAAAACCGTTTTTTTTCAAAATATTAAGGTTTTCTTTGCCGGCGATGAAATCAAGGCCAAAAGTTTCAAACGGTATATCGTATAATGACGGAAGAAAATCAACGCTGTCGTAGTAGGTTATTAAATTAACTTTTAGCCCGTCAGAAAATAATTTCTTATAGTTTTTTACAATAAGACTAACTTCTTTCTGGGACACATCAAGACAAAAAGCCGGTTCTTCCAGATGTAAATTATGAATGCCGTTTTTTTTGAACTCTTCAAACAATTTTTTATAAGCCAGGCATAACTCAGCAAACTTAGGCTCAAAACGCGTATTTAATCTGCATAATTTTAAAAAAGTGTAGGGGCCGATAAGAAAAACCGGGCTGTCTTTAAAAGAAAAAAATGTTTTAAAATAAAAAAGCGGCTTATTCCAGGATACTTTAAAATGAGTCTTATCTTCAATCAAAGGAAGCAGGTAATGGTAGTTTGTATTGAAGTATTTTTTTAATTCCAGGGCTTTGGGGCCGCGGGCATAATCAAAATAGGTGTCAAAATCGTTAAATTTATAAATTCCAAAAATTAATGCCGTATCAAGAATATTATCATAATAAGTAAATTCCCCTATCGGAAAATTATCCACGTATTCTTTGTAAAAACATATGCGCTCTTCTTCCACGCCATGCAAAGACAAAACCAGTTCTTCCTTCGTGATTTTTTTATCCCAAAAATTCTCTATCGATTTTTTAAATTCACGATTAGAGCCCAATCGAGGGAAGCCGTAAGCATAGGTTTGCATATTGATATTTTAAAAGTAAATAGGTATTTAACTTAAATTGTCATCCCGTGTTGCGCAAAGTATGGTTTGGGGATAAAGAGGCAATCGATCGGTAAACACGCAAAACACACAACAATTTTTATGTTAACATATATTTTTCAACCACGCAAGCGGGAAAGAACGATTTTTTGCACTTTATCATGAACCACTTCATTTGAAGCTATGTAGCCCGTTGTTTTATAAGTAAGAGGATTACCTTTAAGATCGGTAATTTTTCCGCCGGCTTCCTCTAATATACATGCGCCGCCTGAAAAATCCCATGGCCGGTCATGAAATTCAACGGAAAAATCCAATTTTCCCTCAGCAAGATAAGACAATGCCCTCACTGATGAGCCAAGCATTCTGATATTGAAAACTTCTTTAACCAAATCTCCCAATACTTGCAGCATAATTTCCGGAGAATAGCGTATACTTGAATCAAAAGAAATCGAGCATTCTTTTAATTCTTTATAAGGGGACACTTTTATCTTTTTATCATTTTTGTAGGCGCCATTTCCTCTTTCTCCCACATACAATTCATCATCAACCGGCATATAAATAGCTCCGGTAACAAATTTATTTTTATAAAGAACGCCAATTGATACGCCAAAAATATTTATATCCCGGATAAAATTATGCGTGCCGTCAAGCGGGTCAATTATCCATAAATAGTCTTTATCGAGATCGCTTCCTCCCCCCTCTTCGGCAAGGATACCATGGCCGGGGAATTTGCTCTTTATCGCGTCAACAATCATTTTTTCAGCTTCTCTATCAAGGTTTGTCGCAAGATTCCTATCACCTTTACTTTCTATTTTTTCAATCTTTCCGAAATTGCTTAATAAAAAAATGCCGGCTTCTTTGGCTAAGACGGCAGCTAAATTAGTGATATCATTCATCATTCCCCCTCTTTTTCAATCTGCGGCGACCGAGCTACGTATTGCAATATTTTTTGCCTGTCTTCATCGTCAATATCTAAAAATCCAATCCCCACATCATAAGAGGGTTTGGAACCATAGCTTATCTTGAATTCACTTTTCCACACAACCCTGCCTTTCGTATAAACAGGAGCGTCGTTACCGGGTAAATAAACCTGTAAAGACAAAACCGTTCCTACTCCTAAATCTTCATAAACAACAATACAAATTCCTGCCCCGCTGATGTTTTTCATAGAAATATCATCCTGAGAAGAATTTATTCTGACAACAGAATACTTAACATCAGCGTTTAAGCCGAGCCGCGGGAAATGGCGCCTTTCCGTTGTCTGATTTCTTTTGATAAAATCTTCCATAGTTTTTTAATGCCCTTTATTAAAAGCCTTTAGTACGCGTTCTGTTTCGCGTTTAGATATTTTTTCCTTGATTTTCTTTCGCTTATCGTAAATCAACCTGCCTTTAGCAAGCGCGAGTTCAAGCTTAACAAGCCCTCTATCATTAAAATAAATCTTTAAGGGGATAAGCGTGAAACCTTTTTGAGCTGTCAGGCCAACGAGCCTTTTTATCTCTTTCTTATGAAGCAATAATTTTCTTGTCCTTGTAGGTTTGGCTTTAAAATAAGAACTCTTAAGGTATTCAGGAATATTTAAGCTATAAACAAAAACTTCCTGTCCCTCGATTAAAGCAAAGGATTCTTCGATTGAACAGCCGGAAGCACGCAGCGATTTTACTTC
>JBAYMZ010000130.1:0-5035 GCA_041663385.1 Candidatus Omnitrophota bacterium | reverse complement strand
AGCAAGGTTGACTTGCCGCAGCCGGATGGCCCGATTATCGCGGTAATCCGGTTTGCCTCGAAGGTTAAGTTTACATTTTTTAAGGCGTGGAAACTGCTGTACCAAAGATTTAGGTTTTTAGTTATTATCTTCAATTATTATACCAAAAAATACATTTGCATTTTTTTGCTATACCCCGCCGTTATCCAAATTTACCACTAATGTACCCATCAGTGCGTTTATCTTTTGGCGCGGTAAAAACTTTATCGGTTTTATCGAGTTCAATAAGCTCTCCGTTTAAAAAAAACGCGGTTTTATCGCCAACTCTCGCCGCTTGTTTTACATTGTTAGTTACTAAGACTATGGTGTATTTTTCTTTTAGCTTAACCATAGCATCCTCTACTTTCGCGGTAGAAATAGGGTCTAAACCGGAACAAGGCTCATCGAATAAAATCACTTCCGGACAAACCGCCAATGTTCTTGCGATACAAAGCCGCTGCTGTTGGCCGCCGGATAATTTAAAAGCTGACTCAGTAAGCCGGTCTTTTACTTCTTCCCAGAGAGAAGCTTGCTCTAATGTTTCTTTTACTTTTTCCTCAAGCCTTTTCTTGTTTCTTTCTCCATGCATTCTTACCCCATAAGCCACATTATCGAATATGGACAACGGAAGCGGCAAGGGCAGCGCAAAAACCATACCTATTTTACGGCGTAATGTTTCAACGTCTATCGCCCTAATATTTTCTCTTTCTAACTCCACTGCGCCGGTAAGCTTAAAACTTGGATTGAGATCATTCAAACGATTTAGCGTACGTAAAAAAGTAGTCTTTCCGCTATTGGACGGGCCAATGACGCTTAAAATCTCATTAGCTTGTATCTCCATGTTCACCTGCTTTATGGCATGTATGGAGCCAAACCAGATATTTAAATCATGTATTTCGAATTTCACCCCGTTAGAAATTCTTTCCCGATTATTTTCTTCTGAGGTTTTTATAAATTTATTATTTCTAACGGGTTTCACCATTTTTTCTTTTTCCTGAATTTATAGCGTATGACTATTGCCACCAAATTCATAAACAAAACCAGCGCGAGTAAAACAAGGGCTGTCCCATATCGTATTTTTTCATCAACATTAGGCACCTGCGTTGAAATAACATAGAGATGATAAGGCAATGCCATGGCTTGATCAAAAATAGACTTTGGCAGCTGCGGCAGATAAAAAGCCGCCACAGTAAAAAGAATCGGAGCGGTTTCTCCGGCTGCCCTGCCAAGGCCTAAAATTGTTCCGGTTAGTATGCCGGGTATGGCATTGGGTAAAACAATATGCCTGATAGTCTGCCACTTGCTTGCGCCTAAAGATAAACTTACCTCGCGAAATGTTTGTGGAACACTTTCCAGTGCCTCACGCGAAGCAGTAATAATCAAAGGAAGAATCATTATCCCCAGAGTTAACGAACCGGAAAGAATTGACGCGCCAAATTTAAAAAATATTACAAAAAGTGCCAAACCAAAAAGCCCGTAAACGACCGACGGCACACCTGCCAAGTTTATGATTGCCAATTTTATCACCCGGGTAAGCAAATTCTCTCTGGAATATTCGCTTAAGTATACCGCGGCAAGCAACCCTATCGGCAAAGCAAAAATAATTGCGCCGGAAACCAAATAAATAGTCCCCACAATTGCGGGGAATATCCCTCCTGCGCGCATTCCCTGACGTGGTATGTCCGAAAGAAACTGCCAATTTATTGCCGGCAATCCTTTCTGGATAATAATTACGACAATCAAGCCGACGGGGATAACGATTAAAAGCGTTGCCAGGAGTAAAAAGGAAAATGCGATTTTTTGCGTGCGATAAGGATTTCTCATTATTTCTTATGTAAAAATAAATCCGCGGTTACGTTAATGGCAAAACTAATAACAAATAAAACTATACCGATAGCGAACAAAGCGAAGTAATGCTCACTGCCTACTACTGCCTCGCCCATTTCTGCCGCGATAGTCGCGGTAAGAGTCCTTACCGGAACCAAAATGCTCTGCGGAATTACCGCGGCATTTCCGGTAATCATCATTACTGCCATGGTTTCGCCAATTACCCTGCCGATTCCAAGCATTACCGCGGCAAGTATTCCGCTTGATGCCGCCGGAAGCATCACCCGCCATATCGTCTGCCAGTGAGTAGCACCCAAAGCAAGCGCGCCTTCTTTGTAATTTTTTGGCACTGAATAAAGCGCATCCTCCGCAATTGAAACAATCGTCGGCATCGCCATAAAGGCGAGCATTATCGAACCGGATAAGGCGGTAAGCCCGGTAGGTAAATGAAAAATTGTTTTTACCAGCGGCACCAGCGTTACCATGCCAATAAAACCCAATACAACACTGGGTATAGCCGCAAGCAGTTCTACGCCTGCCTTAAGGATTTCTTTGATTTTAGCCGGAGCGATCTCGGCGATATAAATCGCGCAGCCGACTCCGATGGGAATAGAAATTATCGCCGCCCCCAAAGTAACCATTAAAGAACCAAGGACCAGCGGCAATATCCCCAGCTGAGGCGGTTCGGAAATCGGATACCAGCTTTTACCGAAAAGAAAGTTAAGCGGGCTTTCAATCTTAAATAACGCCAGGCCTTCTTTGAGAAGAAATAAAAAAATGAGAATCACAAAAAAAATAGAAGCTAATCCTGAAATCAAGATTAGCTTCTCAATGATAAATTCTTTGAATTTTCGCATGACAGATATACTGTAGGGAACGATTTTAACCGTTTCCTACTACATTATTCAAATCGTTCCCCGCATCAATTATTATTTCACCGGCACAAAATCTGTCTTTAAAACAATATCTTGCCCTTCTTTGGAAAGACAAAAATCGATAAATTTTTTTGTCAGCTCTTTTGGCTCTCCGTTGGCATAAAGGAATAATGGCCGGGATATTGGATATTTGCCGTTAACCACATTTTCAATTGATGGCATTTCATATTCGGACTTATCGTTCTTAGCTAACATCACGGGTTTTTGTTTCGACGAAATATATCCCATCCCATAGTAACCGATTGCTCCAGTGTTTCCCGCCACCTCATCGGCAATTGCCTGCGAAGAAGAAAGCATCAGCGCCCCAGGAGCAAATTCATCTTTCGCATTTGAGTCATTTTTCCTTAATACATGCTCTTTAAAATAAACATGCGTGCCTGAATTGACCTCTCGCGAAAGAATTACAATCCTCATATCCTGGCCGCCAAGATCCTTCCAGTTGGTAATTTTTCCGGTAAAGATTTGAGCGAGCTGATCAATAGTCAGCTTATTAACCGGATTCCCCGGATTAACCACTACCGCTAAACCATCCAAAGCTACTTTTACTTCGTAAGGATTTATTCCTTTTTTTTGCGCTAAGGAAATTTCTTTTTCTTTGATATTTCTTGAACTCATCGCGATATCGCAGGTATTACTGATTAAACTGGAAAGCCCGGTTCCGGAACCGCCGCCGGTAACCGCCACAAACTCCTCAGGGTTTTTCTCCATATATTTTTCCGCCCAAGCCTGGCCAAGATTAACCATGGTATCTGAACCTTTGATCTGGATAGAATTTTTATTTGACGCGGCAAATAACGGGGCCATAAAAGTAATCATCCCCAGAATAAGTAATATTTTTTTCAACATGCTCCCTCCTTTTTAAAAGAATAGTTTATGATGGATATGTTAGCTTAGTGTAAAATCCATGTAAAATCTGTGTAAAATGAAAATATCCCCTGGCAGTATTTTTGATTGTTAGAAAAATAAAAACCGTTTTTGTAGAAAGTTTACGGATATGCTTTATTCACAATTTTCCTGGCTATGATGCCGGATATCTTTGCCTTCTACCATATAATAAACATCTTCACCGATATTAGTAGCATGATCGGCAATGCGTTCAAGATACTTTGAAATAAAAGTAAGGCTGATTGCGCGGGTTATGTTTTTTGCATCTTGCAGCATATAGGTCAACAACTCCCTGAAAATCTGTTCGTTAAGGTTATCTACAATATCATCCTGACAACATACCTGCTGCGCCAATTGGGCTTTTCTATTAATAAATGACTCGATAGCATCATGAACCATTTTTTGCGATATCTTTGCCATCTGAGGTATATCTATCAGCGGTTTTAAAGGCGGCTCTTTAAGTAACTCCTGGTTACGCTCAACTATGTTTACCGCAAGGTCACCAATTCTTTCCAAATCGGAATTAATCTTTATGGCCGATATAATAAATCGCAAATCCCCTGCTGCCGGCTGCCGGAGTGCGATAAGCTTAAGAGCGATATTGTCTATTTCTATCTGCATCAAATTAAGCCTTGTTTCTTTTTCAAACACAGATTCTTTAAGCTCTTTTTTTCTTTCTTTAAGCATCACTATCGCATCTTCAATCATATCTTGCGCCAAGAGCGACATCGCGATTATATTTTCTTTTAATTTTTGCAGCTCTTCATCAAAATGCCTTTCCATTATTTTTCTCCTTTTTTTTAAGTGCCAGGATTATTTACCTATTTCCTTAAAGAATGAGTTTTCTATCCATTGTTTTATTTCATCTCTGGCATTACGAAAAGCTTCCAGCTTTTTTGTGTGAGATCCTGAAATTTCCGAAGGATCCTTAAAACTTTTATGCACATAGTTTTTGCCGTTAGGAAAAAATGGACAGGCGTTCTTTGCCAAATCACATACTGTGATAACATAATCAAATTGCGAATCAAAAAACTCATTGATACTTTTGGAACGCTGCTGCGATATATCTATGCCAATTTCTGCCATTACTTTTATAGCAAAAAGATTCACCGTCGATGGCTCTGTCCCCGCGCTGTAAACTTCATAATGATTACCATATAAGCTTTTTAGCAAACCCTCAGCTATTTGGCTTCTGGCGGAATTATGCGTACAAATAAATAATACTTTTTTCTTTTCCATCTTCATTCCTTTTCTAGTGATTAACCAAATTTACCGGTAACATACTCTTCAGTCATTTTACTTTTTGGAACCGTGAATATCTTTTCGGTCCTTTCAAACTCAATCAACTCTCCCAGATACAAAAAAGCGGT